>NZ_JBEXLL010000001.1:0-261767 GCF_040609955.1 Nocardia sp. NPDC004568 | reverse complement strand
CGGCGGGCGGTTGCGCCGCGTTCGTGTTTTTATTTTTTTTGTGCTGTGCGGTGCGGGGCGTGCGCGCCACCCCACCCACCCCCCGACACAGAAGCTCGTCGGTGCGAGGCCTATGGGGTGATCGGATCGGCGATCTCGGCCAGAGCGCCGGCGTGCTGCGCTATGAAGTCGCCGTTGAAGGCTGTGCGCAACAGCTCCGGTGGCAGCTCGAAAGCGTCGACCAGGTCCGGAAGGTGCGCGGCGAGGGACTGGTGAAGCTGCCGCCGCAGCTCCACCAGCGGTTTCACCAGCTTCGGCGCCGGACCGTCCGGAAGCAGGTCGGTTCCATGGGCCCCGTACTGGCCGACGGCGAACAGGGTGATGATCTGGGATATCACTTCCTCCGGCTCGGTCGGTAGCTGCCGTGCACGCTCGGCGAGAGCTTCGACGGCCCGGTGTACGGTGCGCGCCTCGGCCGCAGCCAGAGCCAGGTCATAGGTTTTGTCCCACCGGGCCTGCCGAGTCCCGTCGGCGCCGGCATAGGCTTCCACCATCCGATGCTGCAGGAACCGCGCTCGTGCGTCCAGCCAGGAGATCCAGTTCTCCGGGGTGTCGACATCGCAGAGCACCTCGTCCCAGGATCCGGGCGTCCACTCGCTGACCGAGGTTCTCAGATATCGATACGCGGCCTGCAGCGCGATGACGTAGGAGTCGCCTTCCGCTGTCGCCGCAGCATCACGCAATGCCCGATACACCACCACCAGGTTGTGGTCGAACACCCCCTGGGCGCCCATCCGGTCACGCACTTCGCTGGTGACTTTCAGGGCCGTCGAGGTCGTGAGGTATTTGGTCAGCGATACCAGGTCGGTCAGCTCCGGTGCCTGTTCGTCTGCGCCGGACTCGGCGGCGGCGACGAACGCGGCCAGCGCGATCTCCACTGCCGTGGTCGCGACATAGGTGTCTGCCACGGCATCGATGAGCCGGTCTCGGTGGGCGGGGACCTCCAGAAGCGGAAGCCGGCGGGCGTCGCGGTCCAGGCCGGCGATGTCGCGTTGTGCGGCATGTTGGAGCGCGATGGAGAGCGAGCCCTGGGACACCGCTGCCGACATCGCGGAGATCGCCAGCCGGCCCACACGCACTCGGCTGATCGCGCGCCACACCTGATTGTCCGCGGGGATCGGTTCGACCAGCTGCCCGTTCTCGTCGATACGGGTCCCGGTCTGCGACAACAGGCAGTCTTTCGTCACCCGCACATGATCGAAACGGGTGATCGAGTTGTCCATTCCCAGGGTCTTGTCGGGCAGGCGCCGGATCGTGATACCCGGGCGGACCGTTCCGTCCGCGTCCACCAGTCGTACGAGGAAGGGATAGTTGCCGCGACCCTCACCGTCGATGACGAGGCGGGCGAACACGATCCCGAATCGGGAAATACCGGGAACAGGCGGCGGCGCGGTGGTCGGCATATAGTTCACTGCCGCATCGGTCGGCGTATGGATGAGGAAACCGCCGCCGTCGGAGGGATCGTAGGTGGCCGTGAGCTCCAGGTTCGGCAGATCGCTACCATGGCCGGCCTCGGTCAGCACGTAGGCGCCCACAGCGCGACCGGCCAGCAGGTCCGCCAGACAGTCCCGGACCTCCTTTCCCGGGGACTGCTGTTCCAACAAGGTGCCGAGAACGAGATTGACCTGGACGGTCAACAACGCACCGAGGTGCGGGTCGACGACGGTGGCCCGCTCGTGCAGGGCGACGAGACGACGGAGATCGGAAATTGTGTCGGTTGCCGAGAGTTGGGGCAACAGGCGCAGGTACCGCTCGTAGGCGCGCTTCCCGGGATCTTTTGTGGCCTCCCACCAATCCTGGTCGTAGTCGGGCCCGCCGAAAACTTTGTTGTAATCTCGCGCGTCGCCGCGCCGATCGCCGAACAACAGGGTCGCAAAATCACCCGCGTACCCATGCGAAACCATAACGCCTCCTGCCTATATCCAACCTCCGGCAGCTGACCATCGGCCGCCGGGCATAAACGGAGGTCGCCGTCGGCCCAGACGCACCCGAGCATGGCCGCGGCCGCGTATTTCACGCGACAGGAGCGAGCTGAAATCAGTGCGCAGACGCCGAACGACCACCTTCAAGAAGTCAATGCACCACGCACCCTCACCCGTGGTTTCGTTCGGCGGCCCGGCCGACGCGGGTCGAAGCTGGATCCACCCGGTGGGCACTCCGGGGGCCCTGCTCCCCGGAGTCGTTCAGAGCGCACACCATGCCCGGAACCCACATCCGCAGCGAATACTCCCCCGGATCGAATGCCGGCGTTGTGGCCATCGAGGCATGCCTGTGGGGCTCCTGCGCGGGTGCGTCATCCGGCGACAGCCTCGTTGCCGCCCAGTTGCCGCAGGCAGACCGATACACGAAATGTATTGTGCCACAAACGGTCCACAGCGGCTTCCCCGGCTGGGCGGCGTCCCCGCGGTCCAGCCTGTGACCAGGACTTCTCTATCTACGCCAGCGAATCCGGCCGGCACGGAATCCACACGGTGGAGCACTTTCTGTAAGTTCGCCACATGCCGGGGCGTCGCGGTGGCCGGTGGCTTGTGCGGACCCGCTGTGGCCAGGCCCCCGAGCAGCGCAGCGTCCTGGCCGGTGCCGCGGCTGCACGAGGCATCGAACCGCTGTATCGCCGGGTGGGCAGGTCGGGGCCGGCGTGCGAAGAAAGCAAGGGCGGCCCGGCGGTCGCGGGGGCGCCGGGCCGCCGCATCTCAGATCTTCTGTCGGAGATGTCAGATGGTTGACGGCCGCACCGACAGCGACAACGAACCCGTGGCCCGGACCGCGCGGTCGACAACGGTCCGGGCCCACAGCCGCCCGCCTTCCCGGCGGCCTGGGTGTTCACCGGCGAATACGTTGTGTCTGCCGGTGGTCGATCGGGTAGCGCGGGCCGCACCCTCGTGGGAGGGATCGCCGTGACGCGCCGAACAGCCCTGGAGAGGTTTGCTCCGGCGGGGTCAGCGACGGAGCCGATCGTCGCGGCAGCGGGTGTCCCACGCGGCGGCCAGATCGTCGGCCAGTACAGGGGCGTCGAGAACCTCGTCGTCGAACTCGAAAGCGGCCAGCAGGGCAGGCAGACGACCGGCGAGCTCGTCGATGGCCTCGTAGAGCAATCCGCCGCGAAGCTGCTGCTTGATCGCCTTCACCGCATCCACATCGAGTAGCCCGTGGGTGAGGTACCAGGACGCATGCTGGTGGATCTGGTCCAGGGCGAATACGTCACGTACCGCCGCGATCTCGGGATGGCCTGCATGCTCTTCGAGTGCCAGCAGGGCTTGTTCGGCGGAATAGGCCTCAGCGAGTTCGAGAGCGTCCGGAATGACCTCGAGTCGGGCCTCCAGCGTGGGGCGACCCAGGTGTGGCTGTGCTTCCTGTGCGATCGTCAGTGTCCGGGTGCTGAGCAGGCGCGCGCGGTCGGCGGGGTCGGCCGGGTCGTGGAAGACGGGTTCGGGCGGCGGCGTGCCGGCCAGCTGTTTGGCCAGTACCCGACCGGCGACCGACCCCATCACGGAGACATCGCCCTCACCGGTCATCGCGGCGTGGCAGACACCGAGGTAGCCGGCGACCCGGTTGGCGCTGAACATCCCCTGGGCGGCCATCTTCACCCGGCAATGGGTAACCGTCTCCAACGCGTGCCGCTGGATGAAGTCCTTGGCCAGCATCACCGCCACCACAGGCTCACGAGCGGTGAGATCCGCATCCACGAGCGAGGTCTTCACCGCGTTGCCGTAGAGAGTGCGGGCGACGGTGCCGGCCAGGTCGGTCAGCAGGGTGTCACGCACATGTGGGATGTCGAGCATGAACGGCCGGTCCACCGGTGTCATCGGCACCACCCGTTTGCTCGCGTAGTTCAGGGCGATGTAGAGAGATGCGCGGGCTTCGGCGTTCAGGCAGGAGGAAAGCGCCAGACGTCCGACGGTCAGCTGGCTGCTCGCGGAGGCGAAGGCGCGCTTGCGGCTCGCCTCGTCACGCCAGCTCACTACACCGTTGTCGTCGATGGTGGCGAGATCGTTGCTCAGCCAGGCGTCGCGGTCGACCCGCAGTTTGTCGAAGCTGATGACCGAGTTGTCCATGACAACCAGTGGCTGATGGCCGAGCTGGGTGATCGTCACACCGGCAGCGGGTTCGCCGTCGGCGTCACGCAGGCGTGCCGTGAACAGGTGGACGCCCTGATCGACACCCGCCGAGTCGATGAGCCGGGCACCGACGATGCAGACCCTGGATACCGGAATCCCGACGCTGGGCATGAATTTGCGCGCTTTCGGGTCCGGGGTATCGAGCACGAAGCCGTCGCCGTCCCACGTCGCGGTGGTCCGCATGAACTGGATATTGGAGCCGCACTCGTACTCGGTCAGCAGGATGACGCCGACGGCGGTGGCGTCGTCCAGGTCCAGGAGATACGGCGTGGCCGAATCGGAGTCGGTGAGTGTGGCCAAGCTGCCGGTGGCCAGGTTGTAGTGACCCGAGATCAACGGGATCAGGTCCGTCGCCAGCACCGCGCATTGATCGAACACCGCGAACAGCTTGGGGAGGTCGGTCGCGACAGCGCGGGCGCCGATCTGTCTGACCAGGTCGTTCAGCTGTTCGTAGGCATTCAGGCGTCGCTGCTCTTGGCTCTGTTGCTCCGTGACGGCGAACTCCGGGTTGCTCAGGATCTTCTGCAGCTGCTGATGGAACTCCGGACTGCCGTGCCGAATGATCTCGGCGAGTGAAGTCTGTTCCATGTACGCGTCGGTAGCCATAACCGCCTCCTACTGATTTCCGGTCCCAGCGGTCTCTCGTTCTCCGCTGGGCATACTGGGCCATCGCTACCGAACACCGACTCGGGTGACCGGCCGTGCCCGCGCTGTGCGCGGGGCGGGCCGGGCCTGAAGTGCTGGAGTCGGACGATCACCTGTCGAGAATTGGATGCACCACCTTCATCTCGGGCTGCTTACCGCGCCGGCGCGGGCGGGCGCGGTCGTGGGTGCCGTGCGGGGATCGGAAGATTTTTTCCGAAAGGCGAGACCGTCCCGCCGGGATGGCCGGCGGGACGGGCGCTCGGAGTGGGCCCTTCGGCGCGGACGGTGGCGTGGTGCGCCGCCGGGCCGATTTTGCGGTCGCTTCGTCCTGCGACATCATGGTTGCCGCAGGATTGCCATTGACCGACCGGGACACGGAAAGTATTGTGCCACAATCATTCTTCGGTCTCATGGGGAAGAATCACAAACATTGGTCTAGGCCGATGACCTGGTGTTCTGTGGATTCCTGGCTGACCTGGCCGTATCGGTAGACGCCAGCGCCTTTCCCCCGGCTGAAAATTCGCCGGAAAAATTACCCTACGAAATGGTCGGTATTTTCTGTCGCTTCATCGACCGAGCCGTTCGTCGAGGATTCGGGCGATCTCCTCGACCGCCACCGGATCGGTCATGGCGAGGTGGGACGCGTCGATATCGATATTCGTTATGTGCCCGGTGACGACCGGCGCCCACCCCGCCCAGCCGGTGGCGTCGGGGCGGCGGTCCACCGCCGCAGTGAAGTACAGCAGGTCGCCGTCGAGTACCCGCGGCCGCCAGATACTCGCCGCCCGCATGGACTGGTTGTAGGCGTCGGTCATCCGCTGGATCATGTCGGCGTCGACCGGGAAGCCGGCACCGAGGTGACGTTTGATCAGGTCGGCGGCCTCCTGCGGGGTCGCGTCCTGGTCCACGAAATCGATGCCCAGGACCGGGCCGAGGTTGCTGATGAGTTCTCCGGCGGTGACCGTGACGACCTCCGCGGGATCGATAGTGGCGGCTTCGGCGTCGAGCAGCGCCAGGAGGGCGACCTGCTCCCCCGCCGCCCGCATCTCGACGGCGATCGCCTGCGCGATCTGGCCACCCAGCGACCAGCCGAGCAGATGGTAGGGCCCATGCGGCTGGACGGCCCGGATCTCGGCGAAGTACCGGCGCGCGGTGTCCTCGATCGTGGCCGGCCCGGGGACTTCGCCGGCGATCTGGGGTGCCTGGATGCCGTAGATGGGCCGGCCGGGTGCCAGGTGGTCGGCGAACGGGCGGTAGCTCCAGGCCAGACCCGAGGCGGGATGGATGCAGAACAGTGGCGGCAGGTCGCCGTCGGCCCGGATCGGCAGCAGCACGTCGAATCCGAAGGCGGTGGCCGGGTCGGGTGCGGTGTGGCCGGTGCGCATCCCGGTTTCGATGCGTTTGGCCAGGTCGGCCGGGCGGGGGTCGGACAGGATCCAGCTGACCGGAACGTCGTAGTCGAGTTCCTTCTTCAGTTCGCTGACCACCTGTACCGACCGCAGCGAGTTACCGCCGAGGGCGTAGAAATCGTCGTCGGCCCCGACACGTTCCACGCCGAGTACATGCCCGTAGGCGCGGACCACTTCGCTTTCCAGCCAGGACGCCGGCTCCCGGTATTCACCGACCGCGAACTCCGGTTCGGGCAGGCGCGCGCGGTCGAGCTTGCCCGAGGCCGTGAAGGGCACGGTGTCGAGCACCATCACGGTGCCGGGCACCATGTATCCAGGCAGTTCGGTGGCGGCGTGGGCGAGGACCTCGGCGGTGTCGAGGGTGGCGCCGGCGGTGGGGACGAGGTAGGCGACGAGTTGGTCCCCGGCCGCGGTGGTGTGCACCGCCACGATCGCGCGGGCGACGCTGTCGTGTTCGGCGAGTACTGCTTCGATCTCGCCGAGTTCGATCCGCAGGCCGCGCAGTTTCACCTGGAAGTCGGTGCGGCCGAGGTATTCCAGTTCACCGTTGGGCAGGCGCCGCGCCAGGTCACCGGTGCGGTAGAGCCGTTCGCCTGCGGTGAAGGGGTCGGCGACGAACCGTTCCGCGGTGAGTCCGGGACGGTCCTGGTAGCCGCGGGCGACCTGATCGCCGGCCAGGTACAGGTCGCCTGCCACTCCGGGGGGTGCGGGTTGCAGTCGGCTGTCCAGGATGTAGGCGCGGACGTTCCAGACCGGCGTGCCCATGGGGACGTTGCCGTGGTCGGCGTCGGTGACCAGGTGTTCGGTGGCGTGCAGGGTGAATTCGGTCGGCCCGTACAGGTTGTGCAGTTCGGTGTCGGGCATCACCCGCCGGGCGGCGGATACGACGTCCTGGCCGAATGCCTCACCGCCCACGAGCAGTGCCCGTAGTGAGGTCAGTGCCCGGGCGGGGACGGTGTCGGCGAAGGCCGCCAGCATGGACGGCACGAAGGAGGTGAGGGTGACGCGGTGGGCGGCGATGGTGTCGGCGAGGTAGGCGGGATCGGTGTGCCCGTAGGGTGCCGCGATGATCATGCGCGCGCCGACCACGAGGGTGGCGAACAGTTCCCACACCGAGACGTCGAAGGTGGCGGGTGTCTTCTGCAGAACCACGTCGTCCGGTGTCAGGGAGTGGGCCCCGTTGATCCAGTGCAGTTGGTTGAGTACCGCGCGGTGCGATACCGCGACCCCTTTGGGGCGTCCGGTGGAGCCGGAGGTGAACAGGACGTAGGCGATGTTCTCCGGCCGTAGTGGTGCGCGGCGTTCCCGGTCGGTGACGGGTCCGTCGTCGAAACCGGAGAAATCGAGGTCGTCGAGGGTGGACAGGACGACGACGGGGTCGGCGGTGGTGAGCATGTAGTCGATGCGTTCGGCCGGGTGGTCCGGGTCGATCGGGACGTATCCCCCGCCCGCGGCGTGGACCGCGTACATCGCGGTGACCTGGTCCAGCGAGCGCGGCATCCGCAGCGCTACCAGGGTTTCGGGACCGACGCCGCGGGTGATCAGCAGCCGGGCGAGGCGGTTGACGCGGGCCGCGAACTGCCCGTAGGTGAGTGTCAGGTCGTCCGCCGTGGTCACCGCGGGCAGGTCGGCGTGTCTGCGTGCCGAGGCGGTGAACACGGAGGCGAGTGTTTCGTTCTGGGCGAGGTGGTAGGCGGTGGTGTTGCACCAGATCAGTTCGGCGTCGCGTTCGGTCGGGTCGAGCAGGTCGACGTCGTGGACGGGCCGGGTGGGGTCGGTGGCCATCGCGTCGAGCATGCGCAGCAGGCGGTCGACGAGGCCGGCGGCGGTCGCTTTGTCGAACAGGTCGGTGGCGTAGGTGATGCCGCCGCTGATTCCGGTCGGTGCGCCGTCGTCGTCGTAGGTGTCGGAGACGGTGACCTGCAGATCGAACAGGGAGGTTCCGGTGTCGGCTTCGACGGCCGAGACCGACAGTCCCGGTAGTTCGAAGTCGGTGGTGGTGAGATTCTGGAAGGCCAGCATCACCTGGAACAGCGGGTGGTGGGCGGGGGTGCGTACCGGGTTGAGTTCCTGGACGAGTCGTTCGAAGGGAACGTCGGCGTGCCCGAATGCGGTGAGGTCGGTGCCGCGGACGTGTTCGAGTAGTTCGGTGAACGACATGCCCGAGGTGAGCCGGGTGCGCAGGACGAGGGTGTTGACGAACATGCCGACGAGGTCGTCGAGTTCGGGTTCGCCGCGGCCCGCGTACGGGGTGCCGATCGCGATGTCGCCGGTGTTCGCGAGCCGGCCCAGGGTGGCGGCCAGGGCGGCGTGGAAGACCATGAACAGGGTGGTGTTGTGGGCTCGGGCGACCCGTTCGAGTTTCGTGTGGAGTTCGGCGTCGATATCGATCGGCATGCTGGCGCCCGCGTAGGTCGGTGCGGGTGGGCGCGGCCGGTCGGTGGGCAGTTCCAGCAGGGCGGGCAGGTCGGCGAGCTGCTCGGTCCAGTAGTCGATCTGGGCGCGCAGCAGCGACTCGCTGTCGTGTTCGGTGCCGAGCACCGTGTGCTGCCATATCGCGTAGTCGGCGTACTGCACCGACAGTGGCGGCCAGGCGGGGGGTTCGTGGTGCAGCCGGGCCGAGTAGGCGGCCATCATGTCGCGGGCGAGCGGGCCCAGCGACGAGCCGTCGCCGGAGATGTGGTGCAGGACCACGGCCAGGATCCACTCGTCGTGGTCGAGTTCGTAGAGCCGCACCCGGAACGGTACTTCGGTGGTGAGGTCGAATACCGCGGAGACGAAGGTGGAGAGCCGGTCCACCAGTTCGGATCGGTCGACGGGGGCGACGGCCATGGGTGGTACGGCGTCGGTGGCGGGCAGGACGACCTGCGCGGGTTCGCCGTCGTGGTGGGGGTAGACGGTGCGCAGCACTTCGTGCCGGGTCATGACGTCGTCGACGGCGGCGTGCAGGGCGTCGACGTCGAGTCGGCCGGTGAGCCGGATGACGATCGGGATGCTGTAGGCGGCGGAATCGGGTTCGAACCGGTTGAGGAACCACATCCGCTGCTGGGCGTAGGACAGCGGGATGTGATCGGGGCGGGGTTGCGGGGTCAGCGCGATACGGCCGGTGTCGGCGTGCGATTCGGCCCGTGCGGCGAGCTTCGCGACGGTGGGGGCTTCGAAGATCATCGCGACGGGTACCGACGCGTCGAGCGCGGCACCGATGCGGGCGGCGACGCGGGTGGCGATCAGGCTGTTGCCGCCCAGTTCGAAGAAGTCGTCGTCGGCGCCGACAGGTCCGTCGGTGCCGAGCACTTCCGCGTACACTCCGGCCACGATCTCCTCGACCGGTGAGGACGGTGCCCGGAACTGCCTGGCCTGCAGGACCGGCGCCGGGAGGGCCTTGCGGTCGAGTTTGCCGTTCGGTGACAGCGGTATCGCGTCGAGCACCATCACCGCGGCGGGCACCATGTAGGACGGCAGCGCGGCGGCGGTGGCGGTGACGAGTTCTTCGCTGGAGACGGCGGCGCCGGGCGCCGGCACGACATACGACACCAGCAGTACGGGTCCCGTGCCTTCGCGGCGGGGTACGGTCACGGCGAAGGAGATGTCGTCGCGGGCGCTGAGGACGGCGTCGATTTCGCCGAGTTCCACCCGGAAGCCGCGGACTTTGATCTGGAAGTCGTTGCGGCCGACGAATTCGAGGTCGTGGTCGGCGTTCCAGCGCACGACGTCGCCGGTGCGGTACATGCGTTGCCCGGGTTCGCCGTAGGGGCAGGCGACGAACCGGGCGGCACTGGTGGCGGTTCTGTTCAGGTAGCCGCGGGCCAGTCCGGGCCCGGCCAGGTACAGCTCGGCGGGCACTCCGACGGGTACCGGTCGCAGCCGGGAGTCCAGGACGAGGGCGCGCATACCGGCGCGGGGGGCGCCGATGCGGATCCGCTCGCCGGGGAGCATATGGGGGGCGGCGGTGGCCACGACCGAGGTTTCGGTCGGTCCGTAGAGGACCCGGAATTCGCGGGTGCCGGCGCGGTCGGTGCCGGCCCACCGGTTCACCAGGTCCGGGGGTACTTCCTCGCCGCCGGACATGACGACCTGCAGGTCGTCGAGTCCGGCGGGGTCGACGGAGGCGAGCGCGACGGGTGTCACGAAGGCGTGGGTGATGTGGTGGGTGCGCAGCAGGTCGGTGAGTTCGCTGCCGCCGTACATTCCGGCCGGGGCCAGGACGAGGGTGGAGGCGCCGCCGGTGGCGAGCATGATCTCCAGCAGGGAGGCGTCGAAGGACGGGGAGGCGAAGTGGAGTATGCGGGAGGTGCGGTCGGTGCGGTGCGCGGCGTGCTGGGCGGCGAGGAAGTCGGCGATGGCGCGGTGCTCGACGGCGACGCCCTTGGGTACGCCGGTGGAGCCGGAGGTGAAGACGATGTAGGCGGTGTTCGTGGCCCGCAGGGGCGCCCGCCGGTCGTCGTCGGTGATCGGATCGTCGGGCAGGGCCTCGATTCCCGCGGCGACGGTGTCGTCGTCGAGGACGAGCCAGTTCACGGAGTCGGGTAGTTCGGGTCGCGCCGTGGCGACCGTGACGCCGAGTGCGGCGGCGGAGTCGGACACCATGTGCCCGATGCGGCTCGCCGGGTAGCGGGGGTCCACCGGCACATAGGTGCCGCCGGATTTCACGACCGCCCACCACGCGATCACCGATTCCACGGATCGGGTGGCGGCGACGAGGACCGGGTTGTCCGGGGTGGCGCCGTGCCGGACGAGTGCGCGTGCCAGCCGGTTCGATCGGCGGTCGAGTTCGGCGTAGGTGAGTGTGGTGTCGCCGGCGATCAGGGCGAGACCGTCACCGTTGTCGCGGACGGCGGTGGCGAACGCGTCCGGCAGCAGGGCGGGTGCGCCTTCCAGGCGGGGGCCGACGCGGGAGACGAGGGCGGTGTGCTCGTCGGTGTCGAGCCAGTCCAGGTCGCCGACCGGTGTGGCCGGGTCGGCGGCGACGGCGTCCAGGATCCGGAGCAGTCGCTGGGCGAATCCGCTGACCGTGGATTCGTCGAACAGGTCGCGGGCGAACATCAGCATGCCGGAGATCCCCTGCGGCGCGCTGCCTCTGCCGTAGTTGTCGGAGACGACGAGTTGCAGGTCGAACTGGCACATGCCGGTGTCGACATCGGCGCGGGATACGGTGACGTCGGGCAGGACCACGTCGACCGAGGACAGGTTCTGGAACGCCAAGGCGATCTGGAACAGCGGGTGCCGGTCGGCGGAGCGTTCCGGTTTCAGTTCTTCCACGACCCGTTCGAACGGTACGTCGGCGTGTTCGAAGGCCTGCAGGTCGGTTTCTTTCGTGCGGGCCAGCAGGTCGGTGAAGGGTTCGCCGGGGTGGATCGGGGTGCGCAGGACGAGGGTGTTGACGAACATGCCGACGAGGTCGTCGAGTCCGGGTTCGCCGCGGCCGGCGACGGGTGTGCCGATGACCACGTCGTCGCTGCTGCTCAGGCGGCTCAGGACGGTCGCGAGCGCGGCGTGCAGGACCATGAACAGGGATGTTCCGTGGGCGCGGGCCAGTTCGGTGAGTTTGCTGTGCAGGTCGGCGCCGATGTCGAGCGGGACGCGGCCGCCGGCGAGGGATGCGACGGCCGGGCGGGGCCGGTCGGCGGGTAGGTCGATCCGGTCGGGTGCGCCGGCCAGGGTGGTGCGCCAGTATTCCAGTTGCGCCGACATGAGCGAGTCGGGGTCCTGCGCGGAACCCAGGGTCCGGCGTTGCCACAGGGCGAAGTCGGCGTACTGCACCGGTAGGGGTTCCCACAGCGGCGCGTGCCCGGCGGTGCGGGCGGCGTAGGCGCGCATGACGTCGCGGGCCAGGGGGCCCATGGACTGGCCGTCCCCGGCGATATGGTGCACCACCAGGACGAGCAGGTATTCCGTGGTGTGACCGTCGGTGTCGAGGGCGAACAGTTCGACGCGCATCGGCACCTGCACGGTGACGTCGAAGCCGCGGCGCATGAATTCGGCGACCGCGTCGGGGATCACGGACGGGTCGACGTGGACGGGGTCCAGGGTGATCTCGGGTTCGTCGAGGATCACCTGTTCGGGTTCGCCGGCGGTCTCGGGATAGATGGTGCGCAGCACTTCGTGGCGTGCGGCGACATCGCGCAGTGCGGTGGCGAGTGCGTCGGTGTCCAGGTCACCGGTCAGGCGCAGCATCACCGGGATGTTGTAGGCGGCGGAGTCGGGTTCGTAGCGGTTGAGGAACCACATCCGTTGCTGGGCCAGCGACAGCGGCACGGGGTCGGGGCGCATTCCGGCGGTGAGCGGTATCCGGTCGCCGCCGGTGAGGGTTTCGGCGTGGGCGGCGAGTCCGGCGACGGTGGGTGTTTCGAACATCGACCGCACCGGGACTCGCACGTTCAGGGCGGCCCCGACGCGGGCCACCACCAGTGAGGCGCTGAGCGAGTCGCCGCCGAGTTCGAAGAAGTTGTCGTCGGCGCCGACGCGGGCGACGCCGAGTACGTGGTGGAAGGCTTCGGCGACCACGTTTTCCACCGGCGTGGCCGGCGCCCGGTACTCGTGGGCGGCGAAAACGGGCTCCGGCAGCCGGGTGCGGTCGAGTTTGCCGTTGGCGGTGAGCGGGAGTTCGTCGAGGACGAGGACCGCGGCGGGCGCCATATAGGCGGGCAGGGCTTCGGTGAGGGCGGCGGTCAGGTCGTCGCCGAACACGGTGTGGCCGGCGGCGGGCACCACATAGGACACCAGCAGCGCCGGCCGGCCCTCGGTGCTGCGGGGCACGGTCACCGCGAACGCCACGTCGGGGCGGGCGCCGAGTACGGCGTCGATCTCCCCGAGTTCGACCCGGTTGCCGCGGATCTTGACCTGGAAGTCGTTGCGTCCCACGAATTGCAGGTCGTCGGTGTCGGTGCGGCGCACGATATCGCCGGTGCGGTACATGCGGTGGCCGGGTTCGCCGAACGGGCAGGCCACGAAACGGGCGGCGCTGAGTCCGGCGCGGCCGATGTAGGCGTCGGCCAGGCCGTGCCCGAACAGGTACAGTTCGCCCGCGACTCCGGCCGGGACCGGCCGCAGCCAGGTGTCGAGGACCGTGGCCGATACCGGTCCGACCGGTCCGCCGATGGTGATCGGTTCGCCGGGGGTGAGGGCGGCGTTCGCGGTGGCCCAGATGGTGGTTTCGCTGGGACCGTAGAGGTTGACCATGGCGCGGTCGGGTGCCCAGCGCTCGACCAGTTCGGGGCCGACGGGTTCGCCGGCGCTGGAGAGGACCCGGAGTTCGCCGAGGCCCTCGTGTGGGAGGGTCGCCAGCGCCGAGGGGGTCAGCAGGGCGTGGGTGATGTGTTCGCGCCGGATGAGGGCGGCCAGTTCAGGACCGCCGTACACGTCCGGTGGCGCGATGACCAGCCGGCCGCCGGAGCCGTGTGCCATCAGCAGTTCGAACACGGAGGCGTCGAAGTTGGGTGAGGCGACCTGCAGGACGGTCGCGGCGGGGCCGACGCCGAGGATGCGGCGTTGGGCCGCCACCACATCGGGGAGAGCACGGTGGGCCACCAGGACGCCCTTGGGGGTTCCGGTGGACCCGGAGGTGTAGATGACGTACGCCGGATGCGCCGGGTGGATCGGTCCGCCGCGGTCGGCGTCGGTGACGGGCGCGGACAGTGCCGGGTCGCTGCTGTCGACGTCCGGTTCGGTGTCCACGATCAGCCAGTCGACGTGGTCGGGGAGGCGCGGCCGGGAAGCGGCGTCGGTGATTCCGAGGGTGGCCCCGGAGTCCGCCAGCAGGAATTCGATGCGGTCGGCGGGCAGGTTCGGGTCCATCGGCAGGAACGCGGCGCCCGCTTTCGTGGCGGCCCAGACGGTGACGACGGCGTCGAGCGACCGGGGCAGCGCGGCGGCGACCAGGGTGCCCGGGCGGCCGCCGCGGCGCAGCAGCAGCCGGGCGAGGCGGTTCGCGCGGGCGTCGAGCTGCCGGTAGGTGAGGGTGGCCGGGCCGGAGAGGGCGGCGGTGGCGTCGGGGTCGGCGGCCACGGTGGCGGCGAACAGGTCGCCCAGGGTGGCCGCAGCCGGGTGGCGGGTGTGGGGCGCGGGCAGGATCGGGTTCTGCCGGTGCTGTGGGGCGAGGGCGCCGAGCCGGGTGTCCGGGTCGTGGGCGATGCGGTGCAGCAGTTCGACGAAGCGGTCGAGGATGCTGTGGGCTTGCGCGGTGTCGAAGGCGTGGTCGAGGAACCGCAGGGTGATGTGCAGGCCCTGCCCGGTCTCGTGCTCGGCCTGGCTCGGTGCGACGACCAGGCTCAACGGGTACGGGGTGGCGTCGACGCCGGTGATCTCGTCCACCCGCAGGCCCGCGGATTCGACGAGTTGCTGCAGGGCCGGGCGGTCCACGGGGAAGGATTGGAAAGCGACCGCGGTGTCGAACAGTTCGGTTGTTCCGGCGCTGCGGTGGATATCGGGGAGTCCGACATAGTGGTGGTCGAGCATGCGGGCGTGCTGTGCCTGCAGATGGGTGAGCACGTCGCGTAGCGAGGTCGCCGGGTCGAGCCGGACCCGGACGGGGACCGTGTTGAGGAACATGCCGAGTGTCTGATCGACACGCGAGAGTTCGGGCGGGCGTCCGGAGACCGCGGACCCGAAGATCACGTCGGTTTCGCCGGTGAGGGTGCGTAGGTTCAGCGCCCACGCGGCGGCGACGGCGGTGTTGACGGTGACGGCGGCGTCGGCGGCCACGGCGCGCAGGCCAGCGAGGTGGTCGGCCGGCAGGTCGGCGGTGACCTCGGCGGCTGTGGTGCCGGCCGGTGCGGTGCCGCGGGTGACGCGGGTGGGTGAGTCCACGTCCGCGTAGGCCTGCGCCCAGGCGGCCTTGGACGCGGTGAGGTCCTGGCGGGTGAGCCAGGTCAGGTAGTCGCGGTAGGAGGGGGCGGCGCCGGCGGCGCCGATGTGTTCGGGGGCGCCGTAGTAGTCGAGTAGTTCGCGCAGCAGCAGGGGCATCGACCAGCCGTCCAGGATCACATGGTGGTTGGTGATCAGCAGCCGGGCGGCTCCGGATTCGGCGCGGATGAGGGTGAAGCGGATCAGCGGCGGCGCCGACAGGTCGAAACCGGCGGCCGCGTCGGCGGTGGCGATGCGGTTCCATTCGGCGGTGAGGTCGTGGCCGCGGACCGCGAGGTCCACCTCCTGGAACCGGACCTCGGCGTGGTCGAGCACGATCTGACACGGTCCGGCGGCGGTTTCCGCGAACGCGGCGCGCAGGATGTCGTGCCGGTCGACGACCGCTTGCGCGGCGCGGCGCAGGCGCCGGCTGTCGACGCTGCCGGTGAAGCCGATCACTGTCTGCACGGTGTAGTTGTCCGCGGCGTCGGGGTCGAAGGTGGAATGGAAGTGGATCCCTGATTGCATAGGCGACAGCGGCCATACATCGGCCAGGGTGTCGTATCGCTGTTCCAGTTGTTCGATATCGGGTGGGGTGAGCGTGACGAGCGGGAAGTCGGCCGGCCGGTAGGGGCGGTCCTCGATGCGGTGCGCGCCGCGGGGCAGGTCCTCGGTGGTCGCGGCATCGGATTCACGGCGGGCCATCGCGGCGAGGGCAGCGACGGTTTTACCCTCGAACACCTCGCGCGGGGTGAGGGTCAGCCCGGCCGAGCGGGCCAGCGCCACCAGGCGCATCGAGACGATGCTGTCGCCGCCGAGGGTGAAGAAGTTGCTGTCGGCGGAGACGGTGTCGAGGTGCAGGACCTCGGTGAACAGTTGCGCCACGACCTGTTCGGCCGGGGTGGACGGCGGCCGGCCGGCCGCGGCGTCGGTGTGGAAGGTGTGTTCGCGCAACGCGCTGCGGTCGATCTTGCCGACCGGGGTCAGCGGCATCGCGTCGAGTTCGACGATGGCGGCGGGATTCATGTAGTGGGCGAGCGAACCGGCCAGGTCGTCGTGCAGTGCCGCTACATCCAGGGTCGTTCCGGTGGCCGGTACGACATAGGACACCAGGACCGGTTCTCCGGCGGGCCCGTCCTGGGCGACGGTGGCCACCTGCGCCACGGCCGGGTGCCGGGCCAGGTGGGCGTCGATCTCGCCCGGTTCGATTCGCAGGCCGTGAATTTTGACCTGCTGGTCGCCGCGGCCCAGGTATTCCAGTTCCGGGCCGGTACGGCCGCGCACCCAGCGCACCGAGTCGCCGGTGCGGTACAGGCGGTCGCCGTGGGGTGAGTATGGGTCGGCGACGAACCGGGCGGCGGTGGTGGCCGGGCGGTCGTAGTAGCCGCGGGCCAGGCCGGGCCCGCCGAGATACAGTTCCCCGGTGACTCCGGGCGGTACCGGTCGCAGCCACATGTCGAGCACTGCGGCGGTCACGCCGCGGATGGGGCCGCCGATGGTGACCGGTTCGCCGGGGCGCAGCGCATCGGATCCGGTCGCCCAGATGGTGGCTTCGGTGGGCCCGTAGTGGTTCATGAGCCGGCGTCCGGGTGCCCACTGGTCCACCAGGTCGGATCCGGTGGCCTCGCCGACGACCGCGACCGTGTCCAGGGCGGGCAGCCCGGCGGGATCCATGGTGCCCAGGACCGACGGGGTGATGATGGCGTGAGTGACTCGCTGGGCCCGCAGCAGTTCCTCGAGATCGCTGCCGCCGTACACCTCCGGCGGCGCCACCAGCAGGCAGGCGCCGCTGCTGTGGGCCAGCAGGAGTTCGGAGACGCAGGCGTCGAAACCCGGTGAGGCGACCTGCAACACCACCGACTCGGTGGTCGCGGCGAACGCTTCGGCTTGTGCGGCGACCACATCGGCCAGGCCGTGGTGGTCGATGTGCACCGCTTTCGGTTTACCGGTCGACCCGGAGGTGTAGATCAAGTAGGCGGCGTTGCCGGGATGCGGGTGGGCGGGGGTGACCGGTTCGGTGCCGGGATCGAGAGGCTCGGTGATGTCGGCGATCAACCAGTCCGGTGTGGTCGGCAGATGCGCCGGCATCGGGTGGGCGGTGACGCCGAGCGTGCTTCCCGAATCGGCCAGCAGTTCCGCGAGACGTTCGGGCGGGTTGGCGGGATCGAGGGGCACGAACGCCGCACCGGTGCGGGCCACCGCCCAGATCGCGACGACCAGTTCGGCCGAGCGTGGGAGGGCCAGCGCCACGAAGGTTTCGGGGGCGGCCCCGCGTTCGATGAGCCGGCGGGCCAGGGCGTCGGCGTGCCGCTCCAGTTCCCGGTAGGTCAGGGTGGTGTCACCGGACCGGACGGCGGGCGCGTCGGGGTGGCGGCGCGCGGTGGCCGACAGGATATCGGCCAGGGTGCGTTCGCCGGCCGGGGGCGCGCCGCGTACCGAGAACAGTTGCGCGCGTTCCGGCTCGCAGGTCGCGGATACGGCGGCGACCGGGCGGCTCGGGTCGGTGACGAGCTGGGTCAAGAGCAGTTCGAACCGTTCGAGCAGGTCGCGGGCGGTCTCGGTGTCGAAGCGGTCGGTGGCGAAACGCAGTGTCACCGTGTAGGTGCTGTTCTCCTCGGTATCGGAGGCATCCCGCGACGGCGGCGCCACCTGCAGGCTCAGCGGATACGGGGTGGCGTCCTGGGCGTCGATATCGACGAGCCGCAGCCCGGCGGCACCGAGATCCCGGGAGAGTCCTTCGCGGTCCAGCGGATAGGACTCCAGCACCGTTACCGTGTCGAACATATCGGCGATACCGGTGGCGCGTTGGAGTTCGGCCAGCCCGAGGTGCCGGTGTTCCAGCATCGAGGCCTGTTCGGATTGGACGCGGGTGAGCAGGTCGGCGACGGTCTCGTGCGGGTCGGTGCGGACCCGCACCGGCAGCGTGTTGATGAACAGTCCCACCATGTACTCGACGCCCTGGATATGCGGCGGACGATCCGAGACCGTGTTGCCGAACACCACGTCCGATCGGCCGGTGAGGGTGGTGAGCAGCAAAGCCCACGCGACCTGGATGGCGGTGTTGGCGGTGACCCCGTGGGTGCGGCCGAGGTCCAGTACCGCGGCGGTGGTCGCGGCGTCGAGCGGGCGGCCGGTTTCGCCGCTGGGCGCGGTGACCGCGGGGTCGGGGCGCCCGGTGACCCGTGTCGGGCTCTCGATACCGGTGAGCATCCGCTGCCATGCCTCGGTGGCCGCGTCGCGGTCCTGGCCGTGCAGCCACTGCAGGTAGTCGCGGTAGGAGCGGGGCGGGGCGAGTGCGGTCGTCTCGTCACCGGAGGCGTACAGCGCGAGCAGTTCGTGGATCAGCAGCGGCATCGACCAGCCGTCGAGCACGAGGTGATGGTTGGTGACCAGCAGCCGGTATTCGTCGGTGCCGGTGCGCACGAGATGGAACCGCAGCAGCGGTGGACGCGCCGGGTCGAACGGCGCCGTGGCCGCGTCCGCGAGCTCTCGGAAGGCGTGGTCGCGTGCCTCACCGCCGGGGAGGTCGGTGAGATCGGAGTACTGCCAGTCGGCCCGGGTGTCGCCGAGTACGAGCTGGCGGGGTCCGCCGGAACTTTCGACGAACGCGGTACGCAGGCTGTCGTGCCGGTCGACGAGCGCCTGGGCGGCCCGCCGCATCCGGTCCGCGTCGACGTCCCCGGCGACGGTGAGCGCCGCCTGCACCGTGTAACCGTCGGTGGTGTCGCGGTCGTAGACGGCATGGAACAGCAACCCGGCCTGCAGGGCGGTCAACGGCCACACATCGGTCAGTGCCGGGTAGTCGCGCAGCCAGTGGTCGATATCGTCCTGGGTCACGGTGACCAGCGGGAAATCCGAGGGAGTGAAACCGCCGGCGGATTCGGAGCGGATATGGCCGGCCAGGGCGCGCAGTGCCCGCACCCACAGACCGGCGAGTTCGTCGACCTCCGCGGCGTCGAGCACCTGGGCGGCGAACTCCCAGGTCGCGTCCAGTTCCAGGCCGTCGGGTCCCGGTTCGGCGATCGCGTTGATATCGAGCAGCGCGGGCAACGCCATCCGGGGATCGCTCGTCGCGGTCAACGAGGTGAACTCACGGGTGGGTGTCCACGCCCCCGAGTGTTCGCGGACACCCACCCGCCCCAGATAGTTGAAGCTGATCTGAGGTTCCGGTGAGCTCCCCAGCTCGGTGCTGCCCTGCGGGTCGAGGCAGCGCAGCATGCCGTAGCCGATGCCGTTGTCCGGCACTGCCCGCAGTTGCTCTTTCACCTGCTCCACGGCGCGGCCCGCGGCCGCGCCACCGGCGAACGCCTCCTCGGGGTCGATATCGCGTAGTTCGAGCCGGATCGGGAACCGGGTGGTGAACCAGCCCACCGTGGCGCTGAGGTCGGCGCCCGGTACCGCCTGTTCCTCGCGGCCGTGCCCTTCCAGGGAGATCAGTTCCGCGCCGGCGGCCATCCCGCGCCGGCGCCGCCACTCACCCAGCGCCAGCGCCAGGGCCGCCAGCAGCGGGTCGTTGGCGTTGCCGTGATAGCGGGCCGGGACGGTGGTGAGGACCGCCTCGGTGATGTCGGCGGGGATCCGGATCCGGACTCGGCCCGCGGTCGCCACCACGTCGCGCTGCGGGTCCAGGCGGCGTGGCCCGAGCAGCCGGTCGCCCAGTTCGTGGATGCCGCGCCACAGACCGAGTTCGGCTGCGCGCCGGGCCGGGGCCTGTTCGATCAGGCCGTGCGCCCAGCGGCGCATCGAGGTGCTGGGCGCCGGGAACTGTGGTTCGCCGCCCTCGGCCACCTGTGCCCAGGCCTGCGCGAGATCGGTGAGCAGAATGCGCCAGGACACCGCGTCGACGGCGAGGTGATGGATCACCAGCCACAGCAGGTCGGGGCCGGTGGGGTCCTGCAACCGGACCGCCTGCAACAGGACTCCGTTGGCGGGGTCGAGCCGGTCGGCGGCCGCCTGCAGGTGGCTGTCGACCTCGGCGGCGTCGCGCCGGGTCAGGGTCACCGCTGTCAGTGCGGTGTCGGCGTCGACCGTCCCGCGGTCGAGGACGTCGACGAACCGGTCCACCGATTCGGCGCCGCGCAGTACGGCGCGCAGCATGTCGTGCCGGTCCAGCACGGCCTGCAGGGCGCGGACCAGGTCGGTGTGTTCGATGTGGTCCGGCAGCTGCACGAGGGTGGCCTGCGCGAACCGGTTGTAGTGGCCGCGGCCGAGCATGGCGTGCATGATCGGCGACAGCGGCATCGGGCCGACGCCGCCGCCGGGCAGTTCGGCCAGCCGCTGCGCGTCCGCGACGTCGGTCGCCACGGCGGCCAGCCCGGCGACGGTTTTGGCGTCGAACACATCCTGGGTGGAGAAGCTCAACCCGGCCGCTTTGGCGCGCGCCACCAGCTGGATCGACAGGATGCTGTCGCCGCCGAGCGCGAAGAAGCTGTCGTCGGCCCCGGCCTGCGCGACCCCGAGAACCTCGGCGAAGAGGCCGGCCATCAGGTGCTCCCGGGGGGTGGCCGGTGCCCGCCCGGCCGGAGCGGTCCCGAAATCGGGTTCGGGAAGCGCTTTGCGGTCCAGTTTGCCGAACGCGTTCACCGGCAGACTCTCCAGCGGCAGGATCACCGCGGGAACCATGTGCGGGGGCAGAGTTTCGCGGGCGTAACGCTGCAGTGCGACGGTGTCGATGCGGCGGCCGTGCACGGGAACGACATAGGTGGCGAGTACGGTCGCGTCGGCTTTGTTGCGCACCGGCACGGTGACCGACAGGTCCACGTCCGCGTGTCCGGTGAGCGCGGCGTCGATCTCACCGGGTTCGATCCGGTAGCCGCGGATCTTGACCTGGAAATCGCTGCGTCCCATCAGCTCCAGCGTCATCTCGTCGCCGGCACCGGACCAGCGCGCGAGGTCGCCGGTGCGGTACATGCGCTCCCCCGGCTCGCCGTAGGGGTCGGCGACGAAACGGGCCGCGGTTTCACCGAACCGGTGACTGTAGCCCCGCGCCAGACCCGGCCCGGCCAGATACAGTTCGCCCGCGGTGCCCTTGGGGACCGGTTGCAGGGTTCGGTCCAGCACCAGGGCGGCGACGCCGCGGATCGGGCCGCCGACGGTGAGATCACGATCGGGGTCGATGGGCGCTCCGGCGGCGGTGATGGTGGTCTCGGTGGGACCGTATTCGTTGTACATCGACCAGGAGCCGGTCCACCGTTCGATGACGTGTGGCGGGCACACGTCACCACCGACCACCACGACACGCAGCTCGGTGAGCGGTTCGGGGTCGACGGTCGCCAGCACGGCGGGCGTCAGCGTCAGGTGGGTGACGCGTTCTTCGGTGAGCAGCCGGGTCAGCGGTTCACCGCCGATCACGTCGGGCGGCACGATCACCAGGGTGGCGCCGCCGGCGAAGCAGGTGAGGAACTGTTCCTGTGAGGCGTCGAAACTGGGTGAGAGCGCATAGGACACGCGGGCGGTCGCGTCGATACCGTAGGTGTCGCTGCGGTCGGTGATGAGGTTCGCCAATCCGGTATGGGTGACCTGCACGCCTTTCGGTAGACCGGTGGATCCCGACGTGTAGGTGAGATAGGCGAGGTCGGCCGCCCGCAGTGGGCGGATCCGGTCGGCGTCGGTGACCGGATCGGTCGCGGCGGACTCGTATTCCCGCCGGGTGCCGGGATCGTCGAGTAGGACCCGGCGTACCTGCTGTGGCAGCCGTTCCCGGTGGTCGTCGACGGTGATCGCCACGGACGCGCCGCTGTCGGTGACCATGTGCTCGATGCGGGTGGGTGGATACTCCGGATCCACCTGCACGATCGCGGCGCCCGTCTTCGCGACCGCCCACGCCGCGACCACTGATTCCACCGAGCGTCGCAGCAGGATCGCCACCGCGGTCTCCGGTCCGGCCCCCAGTGCGATGAGGTGACGGGCCAGCTGGGTGGACCTGGTGTCGAGTTCGGTGTAGGTGACCGTACGGCCGGGCGCGGAGATCGCGGTGCCGCCACCGTGGCGGCGGGCGGTATCGGCGAGGATGTCGGGCAGCAGCCGGGTGCCGGTGCCGTGGGGTCCCCGCACGGGCAGCAGTGCGGCGCGCTCGCGGGCTTCGAGCAGCGGTAGCCCGGTGACCCGGTTCTCTGTTCCGCCGGCGATGAACTCGTGCAGGAACATGAGGAACCGCCGGTGGTGGCCGGTGAGTTCGGCGGCACTGTAGATGTTCGGGTTGCCCTGGAAATCGATATGGGTGCTGTCGCGGCCCGCGCCCGGATAGATGTTGACGAACAGGTCGGCGGTCGGGCCGGAGGTGAGGACGTGGAGCCGGCCGGTCGTCTCCCCCAGCACGATCTCGTTGTCGATCATCATGAGGTTCACGGCCGGACCGAACGAGGCCGCCTCGTCGCGGGCGATCCCCATATCGTGGAAGATGTCCTCCTGGCGGTAGCGCTGCCGGCGCAGCGCGCTGGTCAGTTCGCTCTGGGTGGCGTCGATCACTTCCCCGACGGTGCGGTCGGCGACCCGCACACGCAGCGGCACCACATTGGCGACCATGCCGCCGGAGCGGCGCAGTACCGCGGAATGCCTGCCCGATACCGGGAGGCTCAGCAGCACCTCGTCGCTTCCGGTCATCCGGGCCAGGTAGGCGGCGAAGGCCGCGACGACGATCGGGGTGACGCTGGTGCCGCGCTCGCTGACGACACGGTCGAGCAGACGCGCGGTGTCCTCCGGCAGTGAGGCGCTCACCAGTTCGGGGTGGATGGTGGGTTTGCTGACCCGTCCGGCGAGGCTGACCACCGGCGGGGCGCCCGCGAGATGTTCGGTCCAGTACTTGCGGTCGTTGTCGAACCGCTCCGAACCCCGGTAGGCGAAATCCTGTTCGATGATCTCGCCCAGGTATTTCGCGGTGGCCGGGGGCGCGTCCTCGCCGTGTACCCACGCGTTGTACAGCTCGGTGATGCGGTGCACCATCGTCACGGCGGCGAATCCGTCCAGCGCGATATGGTGCGCGCGTTGGTACCACAGGTAGTGGTTGTCGCCCACCTGGTACACGACGCATTTCATGAGGTAGTCGCCGAGCAGGTCCAGTGGCGCCGAATAGTCCTCGACCATGAGGCGATGCGCGGTCGCGACCGGGTCGGCACGGCGGCGCAGGTCCACCACCGAGGCCGGTGATCCGGTCTCGTCGACGTACTGGCACGGTTCGCCGTCGACCTCGATCAGATGGAGGTGCCCGGGACCGAATTCGCGGTCGGCGGCCTGACAGGCCTCCAACAGCAGTTCCGGTTGCAGCTCGCCGACGATCTCGACGTATTGGGCCACCGAGATCGGTGACGAACCCGCGAGATGCTGCGCGAACCAGATCCCTCGCTGGGCGGCCGACAGCCGGAGGACATCGCGGCGGGGCGGGCCGGTGAATGCGACGGCGTCCGGCCGCGCGTCCGAACCGTTACCTGACGCCGAGTGCCCTGTTGTGGTGGACGGGCCGGTCTCCGATGACTCCGACCGACCTGGGCCGCTGTCTATATTGCGCTTGGACTGGGTCACCTGTCCTCCATTTTCCCGGCATCGGGGGAAACCGGCCGATAAAGCCGGTCCACTACTCCTGAAATGCGCAGGGGATTACATTGGAACAACATTTATGTGGTCGAATCGAAATATTCGCCCGTCATCGATGGCAGGCGGCAGACCCGCAGGGCCCGCTTCGAATCCGAAAAGAAATAATCCGAGTCGATCTATACCCGGCGGTTATAAATACCCTCACGCAGTCGCCGATCGGCCGGATGGGCCGTGAAACCGCCGGAAGGCATCAGGTATTCCGCCGTTCTTCGGTGGACCGGGTGAGTGCGCAACCGCCATCCGGCGGGTCCGCCGCATACGGGGGCCGCACTGCGAGTGCACGCATCGTTACCTTCCCTGGGGCGGGATACACGCAGGTCACGGAAGTGGCTCGGAGTTGTGTCGGGGTCGCTGAGCAGGAAGCGAACATCGTCGGTATTCATAGGCTGCACCAAATCGCCTTCTGGCCGTGGCTTACCTTTACGCCTGTTGTCCCGGTGGATTCTCCACAACCCCGACAATCGGGAGAATCCTTTGTCGCGCCGATCTGCCCGCTATTCGGGCAATCGGACCGGCAGTCGCCGAAGGGCAATCTCGATAATCTCGACGACCAGCTTCGGAACGCCATAATATGCGAGGTCGAGCGAGCTCCGCAACGCCGTTTTCTGGAGCCTTTCCAGAGCCGGTCGACAGGGCATTATGAGCGGAATTCATACCGCGGTGTCCCGCGTCAGCGCGTGCGGGTCCGGAATCGGGCGACATCGCGCTCGGCCGGGGCTCACCGGACCGGAGCCTGGGGGCGCGTCCGGCTACCCGACCATGCCGGGGCCGGCCGTGTGGGCGTCACTGCCCGCGGCGGGCCGGAGGGGCGGGATCGACCGCGGGGCGGGGGAAGTGCGGACGAACGTCCGTGAGGACCGGGAGCAGGCGTGCGTGATCGCCGCGTCCCCGGCGGGTGCGGGTGGCGGGCTCAGGCGGTGGGCCGGAGGCTGGACAGCACCCGGATGGCGTCCGACAGCGGGATCATGCGCTCCGGCTGCTCGCTGGACAGGCCCAGTTCGATGTACTGGCGGATCAGCATCGAGGGAGTGAGGCAGTGCGCGGCGGCGACCTCGCGCAGGCGCTCGCGCATGTCCTGCGGGAGTTTGAGCGAGGTCGTGACCATCCCGCGTTCCACCTCGTCGGTGGTCGGCGGGAGCGGCGGCACCTGCGCGGTGTCGTTGAAGGTCAGCCCGTCGAGGAACTGTTCGGCTTCGGCGGCGCTGCGCGGGAAACCGGGGTCGTGTTCGTTATTCATCTCGGGTCGCCTCCCATGCGGTGAATTCGGCGAGCTGGCGGTCCCCCATGGGCGCTGCCATGAGGATCTGCCACCGGTCGGGGTGCGAACGCGGTCGAAGGACCACCACCAGTGGCCGCCCGTCCTCGGTACGGCCCCATACGGTGAGCACCGCCAGTCCCTGAGCGGTGGTCGCCGGACGCGACCACCGCCGCGGCGAGTACAGCACCTCCACCACTTCCCAGGCCGCGACCTCGAAGTGCCGAAGGAACGGTTCGCTGGATGCGTGCCATTCGTACTCCACGACTGACACGATAATACCTCGGTATTACCCCGGTGACGGCGCGATCTCCGCGGCCGGTGTCGCCCGGGGCTCCGGCGGGGGCCTCGGGCGCTGTCAGCGCCAGTGGGCGGCGTCCGGTATCCCGGTGCCGAAGATGTTGTAGAAGAACTGGCCGGGGAGGAGTTCGTTCATATCGTGCCAGGCGCCGGAAGGGTCGCGCTGGTAGTAGTCCGCGACCCCGGTCCCGTTGTCGTAGCACACGATTCCGGTGCTGCCGAACGGGCTCCAGTACACCGCGGCCCCCGGTCTCGGCGTCTCCAGCGGGGTCCGGAACAGATGGTCGCAGTGACTGATCTCGGGGTCGTAGTAGGTGGGTTGCGCGGCGGCTGTCGCTGCCGCTGCGGTGCAGCAGAGAGCGGCTGTACCGATTGCGGCGATAACCCTGCGGCGGACCGTGGCACGCATATATCCTCCGGGCGGATCGGCGTCGGCGGTGAGATGTGGGCATCGTATCCCCGGGTCGACCGGACGAACCCGGTTTCGCCGGGCGCGCTCAGATCTTGAATAGAACTAATACTTGATTCGTTCAAGAAAAACGGTAAGCTCCGAATCGTGACCACGACCGCGGAGTTCGAGAGCATGTTGCGCGAGGCCGCGCTCCGTGTGACCGCACCGCGTCTGGCGGTGCTGCGCGCGGTGCACGAGAGCCCGCACGCCGATACCGACTCGATCATCGGCCGGGTGCGTGCCTCCCTGGGCGCGGTGTCACATCAAGCCGTGTACGACGTGCTGCGCGCGCTCACGTCCGCCGGCCTGCTGCGCCGCATCCAGCCGACCGGTTCGGTGGCCCGGTACGAGACCCGGGTCGCCGACAACCATCACCATCTCGTGTGCCGGAGTTGCGGCGCGATCGCCGATGTCGACTGCGCCACCGGTGCCGCCCCGTGCCTGACCGCCGCCGACGACCACGGTTTCACCATCGAGGAAGCCGAGGTCATCTACTGGGGCCTGTGCCCCGACTGTTCCGTATCGCCCAGCCCGAAATGACCCCTGTTTCACCGGAAGGAACGCAGTGTCCGACAGCACCACAGGCCAGTGCCCGTTCGCGGCCAAACACCCGACCACGGGTGCCGGCAACCGTGACTGGTGGCCGAACCAGCTCAACCTGAAGATCCTGCGCAAGAACGCGCCCGCCTCGGATCCGATGGAGCCCGACTTCGATTACGCGACGGAGTTCGAGACCCTCGACCTGAACGAGGTCCGCCGCGATATCACCGAGATCCTGACCGACTCGCAGGACTGGTGGCCCGCCGACTTCGGTCACTACGGCCCGCTGATGGTCCGGATGGCCTGGCACAGCGCCGGCACCTACCGCACCATCGACGGCCGCGGCGGCGGTGGCGGCGGGATGCAGCGTTTCGCGCCGCTGAACAGCTGGCCCGACAACGGCAACCTGGACAAGGCCCGCCGGCTGCTGTGGCCGGTCAAGAAGAAGTACGGCAAGAAGCTGTCCTGGGCCGACCTCATGATCTTCGCCGGTAATGTCGCGCTGGAATCCATGGGATTCAAGACCTTCGGTTTCGCCGGCGGCCGCGCCGATCTGTGGGAGCCGGACGAGGACGTGTACTGGGGCCCGGAATCGGTCTGGCTCGAAGACGAGCGCTACACCGGTGACCGCGATCTGGAGAGCCCGCTGGGTGCGGTCCAGATGGGCCTGATCTACGTGAACCCCGAAGGCCCGAACGGTAACCCGGACCCGCTGGCCTCCGCGGTGGACATCAAGGAAACCTTCGGCCGGATGGCGATGGACCACGAAGAGACCGTCGCGCTGATCGCCGGCGGCCACACCTTCGGCAAGACCCACGGCGCCGGCGATGCCGCGCTGGTCGGTGCCGAACCCGAGGGCGGACTCATCGAGCAGCAGGGTCTGGGCTGGAAGAGCGCGCACGGCACCGGTAAGGCCGGCGACGCGATCACCAGCGGCCTGGAGGTCACCTGGACCACCAAACCGACCCAGTGGACCAACGAATTCTTCGAGATCCTGTTCGGTTACGAATGGGAGCTCACCAAGAGTCCGGCCGGCGCCAACCAGTGGGTCGCCAAGGACGCCGACGCGATCATCCCGGACGCGCATTCGGAGGCCCGCAAGAAGCCGACCATGCTGACCACCGATCTCGCCCTGCGCTTCGATCCGGAGTTCGAGGTCATCTCACGTCGCTTCCTGGAGAACCCGGATCAGTTCGCGGACGCCTTCGCCCGCGCCTGGTACAAGCTGACCCACCGCGATATGGGCCCGATCGAACGGTACCGGGGCGCGGAGGTGCCCTCCGAGGTGCTGATCTGGCAGGATCCCATCCCGGCCGTGGACTTCGAGGTGATCGACGAGGCCGATATCGCCGGGCTCAAGGAGCAGGTGCTGGCCGCGGGCCTGACCGTGCCGCAGCTGGTTTCCACGGCGTGGGCGTCGGCGTCGACATTCCGGTCCAGTGACAAGCGCGGCGGCGCCAACGGCGCCCGTATCCGGCTGGAACCGCAGAAGAGCTGGGATATCAACGAACCCGAGCAGCTGGCGACCGTGCTGAGCGCGCTGGAGAAGATCCAGGAATCGTTCAACGGCGCCCAGACCGGCGGCAAGAAGGTATCGCTGGCCGACCTGATCGTGATCGCCGGCGCCGCCGGTGTCGAGCAGGCCGCGAAGGCGGCGGGTGTGCAGGTGACCGTGCCGGTGACGCCCGGTCGCAACGACGCGCTGCAGGAGCAGACCGATATCGAGTCCTTCGGTGTGCTCGAACCGCGCGCCGACGGGTTCCGCAACTACATCGGCAAGGGGCACCGGCTGCCGTCGGAGCATCTGCTGATCGACCGCGCGAACCTGCTGAATCTGACCGCCCCGGAGATGACCGTGCTGGTCGGTGGCCTGCGGGTGCTGGGCGCGAACTACAAGCAGTCGCCGCAGGGTGTGTTCACCGAGAACGTCGGGGCGCTGACCAACGACTTCTTCGTGAACCTGCTCGATATGGGTATCGAGTGGAAGTCCACCGACGAATCCCAGGAGACCTTCGAGGCCCGCGATACCGCGACCGGCGAGGTCAAGTGGACCGGGACCCGCTACGACCTGGTGTTCGGCTCGAACTCCGAATTGCGCGCGGTGGCCGAGGTGTACGCGGCCGACGACGCGAAGGAGAAGTTCGCGCGCGACTTCGTCGCCGCCTGGACCAAGGTCATGAACGCGGATCGTTTCGATCTGGCCTGATCCGGCCGGTGTGAGCGGACTGCGGTAGCGGATCGCCCGGGAGTCTTCGGACTCCCGGGCGATCCGTCGTTTCGCGGCTCAGCGCCGCCAGAAGAAATGGTGGACGACCCCGCTGGGGCTGGGTATCTGTTCCAGGTGAAACCGCTCGGTGAGTTCTTCGGGCCGCTCCCAGAGCCGTTCCCCCGCGCCGAGTTCGTTCGGAGCCACCGCGATGTGCAGGGTGTCGATGAGGTCGGCGGCGAGGAATTCGCGCACCGTGGCCACCCCGCCGCCGATGCGCACATCGCGGCCGTCGGCGGCGGCGAGTGCTTCTTTCAGGACTTCTTCGCAGGTCGCGTCACGGAAGTGGAAGGTGGTGTCGGCCAGGGTGAACGAGGGGCGTGGGTGGTGGGTGAGGACGAAGACGGGAGTGTGGAACGGGGGTTCGTCGCCCCACCAGCCCTGCCAGTCGTAGTTTTCCCAGGGGCCGCGTTGTGGCCCGAACTTGTTGCGGCCCATGATCTCGGCGCCGATATCGCGGGTCATATCGCGGGTGAGGTAGTCGTCGAGGCCACGGGTGCCGCCGGGATCGGTGCGGTTGACCCAGCTGGCGGTGGCGCCGGCCCAGGACATCATGAGGCCCGGGTCGGCGTGGCCGAACGGGCGGTCCAGGCTCTGGCCGAGGCCGGATCCGTAGCCGTCGGCGGAGACGGTGAAGCACTGCACACGGACGAGTTGGGTCATTGCCACTCCTGACTGGTTGCAATCTGCAATCGGATTGAACTTACCCAGACTGATCTCATGTCGCAACCAGTTTCGCCGGAAGTGCTGCCCGTGCCGCCCGTCGAATACCACCTCACCGAGGCCGCGATCGGACTGGTCTCGGTGCTCACCGAACTGGGAGCCATGGGGCGCGCGCCGGCGACCCGCCACTCCGGAACCGGCTGTGCGGGCGTGGCTGCTCGCCGACGGGGGCCGGACCTCCGGGAGCGGTTCATGGACGAACGCCGCGATATCCACCTGCGCCGGCGACCCGCGCCGGAGGATGGCGTGCTCGCCGAGTCGACTGCGGCGTATCTGCGGATCGCGGCGGGCTCAGGGGCGCAGGACCGCGCGGGAGGCCGCTGAGACCGAGGCCGGGAGCACGATTCCACTGTTCGCACGATCGCCCACCCCGGTAGCGGTGAGGCGCAGTAGCGTGACGGCATGAGCACCGAACTCCCCGGCTTCGCGCGGCAGGCCTGGCACCTGCTCGAACCCCTGCACGCCGTCACCTACTTCTCGCCCGAACCACTGCAGGCGCTGAAAAACGCGGGCTATCGCGGGTTCTGGATGGGGTACTTCGCCGGCCGTGCCGCCCCCCTCGGTGCGGCCGGACCCGATATGGTGCACGCGCTGTTCTACAACTTCACCCGCGAGCGAGTGCGCGCCGCCCTGCCCGCCGCGCGGGAATTCGCCGCCCCGGAAGCGGCGCTGACCGCCCGGGAGCAGGGCGCGACTGCGGCGCGGCGCCGGCGGAAGGACGGGCACTGTTCGCCGCCAATCGGGCACTACCCGAACCGCGGGATCCCGTGGCGCGGTTGTGGCACGCGGCGACACTGCTGCGGGAACATCGCGGTGACGGGCATATCGCCGCACTGGTGGCCGCCGGCATCGGCGGACGAGAATCACATGTGCTGCAGACGCTGGTGAACCGGGTCCCCCGCGAGGTCTACACGGTGTCCAGGGATTTCGACGACACGGAATGGGCGCACCGGCTGGACACGCTGCGCGCCGGCGGGCTGGCCGGTGACGACGGTCCCACCGAACGAGGCAGTGCGGTGAAAGCCGAGATCGAGGCGCGCACCGACGCGGCGGCCGCGTCGGCGTACACGGTACTGACCGCCGGTGAGCGCGCGGAACTGCTCAGGGCACTGCGCCCACTCACTCGCGCGGTCCTCGCGTCCGGGGAGATACCGGCGGTCACCCCGATCGGATCGGACCTGCGGGACGAATCGAACGACCGAGCCGCGAGCCGGTCGTTCGACAAGTGACCCCGGGACACGCGACGATCACCGGCATGGCAGGAAAGACGCACCAATACGAATGCCGCACCGAGTGGACCGGGGCGGGCGAACGAGGGACGGTCGACTACCGGTCCTACGACCGCGCCCACGTTTCCCGGGCGCCGGGACGCCCGGAACTGCTCGGTTCCGCGGACCCGGCCTTCCGCGGCGACGCGAGCCGCTGGAATCCGGAGCTGCTGTTGCTCGCCTCGCTGAGCCAATGCCATCTGCTGTGGTACCTGCACCTCTGCGCGACCGGCGGGGTCACGGTACTGGATTACCGCGACGACGCAGTGGGGACCATGGCCGAGGACAGTGACGGCGGTGGCCGTTTCACCGGAGTGGAGTTGCGTCCGGTGGTCACCGTGGCGGCCGCGGAGATGGCCGAGCGGGCGCGGGAACTACACCGTGACGCCCATGCGAAATGCTTCATCGCGGCGTCGGTGAACTTCCCGGTCACCCATTCACCGCGGATCGAGGTCGCCGACTGAACCGGCGCGGTCGGCGTCCAGTGCCGCGGTCGTCTCGTCCATGACCCGCTGCCAGTGCGCCCGCTGTTGTGCCCGCTGGGCGGCGTCGGACATCCGTTCCTGATGGAAACGTAGGCGGGTGCGGTGCCCGGCCACCGGTGTGACCGTGACCTGCACGGTGGTCGGGCCGTAGGTGAGGCGGATGCGCTCACCCGCACGGTAGCTGCGTATTTCGCCGGTGACCCCGGTGTCCGTGCGATATCGCGCACCGGGCGCGAAGGTGGGGTCGGCGCCGGGACCGAGCCAGCAGGCCAGGCCCGCCGCGCCGGTGAGGTGGGCCCAGACGATATCCGGCGGCTGGGGCAGCGTCCGGGAGACGCCGATCTGCCAGCCCGCGTCCGCGGTGAGTCCGGTGGGCATGATGGTCATCCTTCTTTCTCCGGGGTGCGGGCACGGTGCGCGCGCACTTTGTTGCGGTTGCCGCAGTGCTCCATCGAGCACCATCGGCGGCGGCCGGGCCGCGATGTGTCGACGTAGATGAGCTGGCAGTCGGTGGCCGAGCAGGTCCGGACCCGGTCGGCGTACGGCCCGGTGAGCAGGTCGATCGCGTCGCGGGCGACGGTCGACAGCAGCGCGGTGCCGGTGCCCGGGATCCAGGCGCGGGCACCGGTGGTGGTGATCCGGGGGATCAGCGGTGCCGCGGCGGCGTATTCGTTCGGTACGGCGAGGTCGCGGGCGGTGAACGGTTCCCCGTGGGAACGGGCCCGGGCGATCTCGAAGAGGGTGTCGCGCAGGTGGCGGGCAGCGGTGACCTCGTCCGCGGTGACCGTGAGCTCGGGGGTGGGGGTGAGCCGGGACCGCCCGGCCCAGGCGACCAGGTCGGCGGGCGTGTGCAGGATTTCGTAGACGCGATACGGGCCGGGTCCGCCGGTGGGCAGTAGCTCCAGGCACAGCGCGCCGGGGTCGAAGTGGTAGTCGACGCCGGAACGGGAACGCAGCGTCAGGCCGGGGCTTGCACCTGAGATCATGTAACCACTATAACTGGTTACATGATCTCAGGTTGGAAACTTGTCATCGACAGCGCGAACGCCCCCGCTCTCGCCGACTTCTGGGCCGCCGCCCTGGAATACGAAACGGAAGACCAGACCGCGCTGATCGACCGGCTGCTCGCCGCCGGCCACCTCGACCCCGGCGCCGTCACCGAACGCAGCGGCCGCAAACTCTTCCGCGGCCTCGCCGCGGTGCGTCACCCGGACGACCCGTTCGACCCCGTCACCGGTGTCGGTCGAGGCCGGCGGCTGCTGTTCCAGGACGTCCCCGAAACCAAAACCGTGAAGAACCGGCTACACATCGATATCCACAGCACCCCGGGCGGACTCGACGAGCTGGTATCCCGTCTCGAACAGCTCGGCGCGACCCGCGTCCGGGAAGTGGACCAGGGGCCCGCCGGCCACTGGTGGGTCATGCTGGATCCCGAAGGCAACGAATTCTGCGTCTCCTGACGCCGCCGGCCGCCTACCAGACCAGAGTGAAATCCGGAATACGCACCCGGCCGAAGAATCGTTTGGCGATATCACTGCCGTCGAAGTTGTACCCGTTCATGATGTCGGCCAGTTCGGTCGCCAGCTCCTGCAATTGCGGGCTCACGCATTCGATACCGTCCTCGATCACCCACCCCCACTCCCGGGGCACATTGTCGATGGTGATGTCGATGCACCCGTGGTGCGGCAGGTCCACGGTGATCACGATCTGCACCGGCGCGTCACCGAGCGGATCCCGGACCGCCGGTTCACCGAAGCGGGTCTGGGGGGCGAACATGATGCGTCCCAGGGCGATATCGGCGCGGATCATTTCGGCCACCGCCGGCAGATCGGCGTGCTTCCCGACCCGATGATGACGATTCCCGTAGGTGCGGTCACCGGTCGCCGAATAGCCGGAGCGGTCCAGCATCCGGTCCAGCATGCGCTGTGCGGTCGCGCGCTCGTCCGCGCCGGTATTGGGGTGCTCGATGAGGGCCCGCAGGCGCATGATCCGATGGCTCGAAATGATCGCCATACCAGGAAGGGTATCGAAATCGGGGGCCTTCCGGCGTCTCAGTCGCGGGTGCGTCCCCCGGAACCTCCGGCGCTCGCGATCACCGTCGTCAGGTGCTCGTCGGGGGTCGGCGAGTCCGTGGCCGCACGGCGCACCGCGGCCGGTGAACGCACCGCCGTCCACACCTCCAGCACCCCGAACACGGTGATACAGCAGCCCGCGACCAACGCCAGCGTCGCGATATCGTCGAACGGCGCGATCGCGACCACCAGCCCCGCGGTGAGCGTCGCCAGACCGAACACTTCCTGTTTCCCGCTGCCGGTGATGGCGTCGTCGTCCCACACCCCCGCCACCGCGTGCGCGATCCCCCGCACCGCCCATGCCAGCCCCAACCACATGGCCAGCAGCAGCGTCCAATCCCCCGCCCGGAAACACAGCATCGCGGTCACCAGCGACGCCACCGCCGCGACCAGCAGCAGCAGCCGCGGGAACCGCCCCAACCGGCTGCCGAACGCCACCGCCGCGAGCGTCACCGCACTGCACAGCAGCGAGAACATGAACAGATTGCCGACCGTGCTCAAGGATTTGTCCGGCCAGATCACCGTGGCCACCCCGATCACCACCGAACAGACCCCCATCGCCAGCACCGTCTGGCGGACACCGCGACCGAACACCGGAGCGGCGTCCGCTTCCTCGTAGGTCGGCATAGCAAAATGATATGGGTACGGACCGCGGATCGCCGCGCGGTTGCCGGGAGTGTCCGTTCAGCCCCCTGACACCGCCGTGACCAGCGCACCGTCCGCACCCCGCGGACAATCCCGCCCTGGGAGCCGTGTGGGCGATGACAGTGCCAGGCCTGGTGTGCCGCCGCGACCACGCCCGCCCCGCACCCGCAATAACCCCGACGCCACCTGCGGAGGCCCGGTAGTCCGTGGATCCGGGGCTACAGTCGCCCCAGCACCACCACGCGACCGTCAGGAGGCCGAGGTGACCGTTCCCGCGCTGGCATGGGCGTGCGCACTCGCACTGATCGCGGGCCTGCTGCTGTTCGATTTCTACTTCCATGTCCGTACCGCGCACACGCCGTCGCTGACCGAGGCCGCGATCTGGTCGGCGGCCTACGTGGGTGTCGCCGTCCTGTTCGGTTTCGGGGTGTGGGTTTTCGGTGGCACGACCATGGGTGTCGAGTACTTCGCCGGATACATCACCGAAAAAGCGCTGTCGATGGACAACCTGTTCGTCTTCCTCATCATCTTGACCACCTTCCGGGTGCCCGGCGCGGCCCAGCAAAAGGTGCTGCTGGTCGGGATTGTTTTCTCGCTGGTGGTCCGCACCGGATTCATTTTCGTCGGCGCCACCCTCATCAATCGTTTCGCCTGGGTGTTCTACGTGTTCGGCGCCGCCCTGCTGATCACCGCCGGGAACATACTGAAACCGGAGAGCGAGGACAGCCACTCCGGGGACACCGTCGTGCTCCGCCTGGCCCGCCGGTTCCTGCACACCACCGACCGCTACGACGGCGACAAACTGGTCACCGTCGTCGGCGGCCGCCGACAACTCACCCCGATGCTGCTGGCCATGGTCGCCATCGGCGGCACCGACGTGCTGTTCGCGCTGGACTCGATCCCCGCCATCTTCGGCCTCACCCAGAACGTCTTCCTCGTCTTCACCGCCACCGCCTTCTCCCTGCTCGGGCTGCGCCAACTGTTCTTCCTGCTCGAAGGCCTGCTGGACCGACTGATCTACCTCGGTTTCGGACTGGCCGCCATCCTCGCCTTCATCGGCGTCAAACTCGTTCTGCACGCGCTGCACCAGAACACTGTGCCGTTCATCAACCACGGGGAACCGGTGCCGGTCACCGAGATCTCCACCGCGGCCTCGCTCGGAGTGATCATCGTCGTGCTGCTGGTGACCGTGGCGGCCTCACTGCTCAGCCCCGCCGGACGCGCCCAGACCGCGGTCGCCAACGCCCGCCGGCACGCCTCCCGCTACCTCGACCTGGGCTACGAAGCCGATCAAACGCTGCGCGAACGCACCTACGCGAAGATGACGGCCGAAGAGAATACGATCGCCGCGCTGCCACGCAAATACACGCGGCGTATCCGGGAGGGCGAATCCGAACTCATCACGTTGCTCGAACGCGCCCATATCGTCCACGCCGATCGAGTGGCGCGCACCGAAGCCGGACTGCCACTGCGCATGTGAGGAGGCGGGGACGGGCGACCGAAGCGGGACGGGCACGGCCATACTTTTTCCCGGCCGGACGGTCAGCGCAGTTCCGACAGAACCACACTGCGCACGGTGCTGCCGTCGGGTGCGGTCCACGGCGCGACCACCTGCCCCGAACGCAGAACCGGCTCCGAGCGCCCCAGCACGCGGTGCACCCGCAGCTGCCCGGCGGCGACGGTGATATCGGTACCCACGGGATTCTCCGCGGCCGACACCAGCGCGGAGCCGCGGACGGGCAGGCCGGCCGCGGCGACCAGCACACTCGGATCAGGGGTATCGCTGTCGGTGCCGTGCTGAGCCCGCGCACCGCCGGCCAGCAACGCCACCATCCGGTCGACGGCCACCGGGTCCCGGGTGCCGTCGTAGATCCAGCGGGTCCCGAGCACTCCGTGCTCCGCGGTGCCGAGTAGGGCCTCCGCGTCGGTGCCGAACTCCGCATCGCGATAACTCAGGGGCACGAAATAGGTGATCGGTTCGGCGCCGCCGGTATCGGTCACCACCAGGAACTCGATACCCACCGCCCCGGCCGGGTCATCGAGCCGGAACCCGCCCACCCGCCGCAGCTCGTCGGCTCTGCCGGGACCGGAGTACCAGGGGCGGCTCGGGAGCCAGCGGCCGAGCAATTCCAATTTCGACGGTGCCATGGTCGTGCGGTGGATGAGAGCCATACCCGAGATTGTGCTACGTCAGACGGCGTCGCCGGCGGATACCGGTGCCGAATCGGGCCGGGTTCCGCGTTCGGCGAGCAGATCGTCGAGCTGACGTTCGGCGCGTTCGGCACGAGCAAGGGTCTGGGTGCGGGCGTGCTCCAGGGCTTCCATCCGTTGCGCGGCCTCCGCGCGTGCTTTCTCCAGCCGGTCGTCCGCGTCGGCGCGCGCGGCCGCGAGGTCCGCTGCCGCGCTCCGGCGCACTTCGGTGAGTTCGGCGCGCAGGGTGTCGGTGTCGGTGCGCAGGCGTTGCAGTTCGGTCCGCATCTCCTGGGCGGTCTGGGCGCGTTCGGCGGCGGATTGTTCCGCGCGTTCCAGGGCGCGTTCGATATCGGCGGCGCGCTGGACGGCCAGGTCGCGTTCGGCCGCCGCGGCCGATTCGCGCTGGGCGCATTCCCGGCGCATCCGCTCGATCTCGGTGTCGGCGGCGCGCTGAGCGCGCGATATCTCCTGGTCGCAGTGTTCGCGCAGGTGTTGCGTCTGCAGTTCGAATTCCGCGCGAGCGGCACGGATCTCGTCCTCGGCGGCACTGCGCGCCGCGAAGATATCGTCGGCGGCGCGGGCGGTGGCTTTTTCGACCTCGCGCAGGGCTTCGTCGCGGTCCCGTACGGCCGTGGCGGTGCGGGTATCCGAATCGGCGATACGGGCCTCGGCGTCTTCGGCGGCCCGGGCCGCGTCCTCGGCGGCGTCCTCGGCGCGGATGCGAGCGTCGTAGGCGTCGCGGCGCGACTGTTCGGCCGCGGCGGCGGCCATTTCGGCTTCGGCGATGCGGCGCGCCGCATCGGCTTGCACCGCTTGGACCTGCGCCTCGGCCGCGGCCGGGTCGGCGAGGGTGTTCATTTCGGAGACTGCGGCGGCCAGGGTCGCACCGAGTTGGTCGGCGAGGGTGCGGAATTGGATGAGCAGTTCATCGGCACGTAGTCGCGCGGTGGTCACCGGACCCTTGTGCGTCACGGTGACGTTTTCCGTGGGTGCCTCCGCCTCCTGTTGAAGGCGTTGACGTTCGCGCCACGCGCGCCAGCGGGTGTGGTCGGGAAGGTCGCAGTATTCCGAGGGCCGACCGGGGCCGGTGGGCTTGGCGAGGGGGCGGGTGCAGCCGGGGTAGTTGCAGACTGTGGGCACCCGGGAATCGTAGCGTTGTTCCGTTTGGCAACTACGTATTTACACGAAACGAAACAGGGTGGGTTGTTCTACGAGGGTCGAATGGCTCGAAATCTCTAACCGCCGATAAGTGAACATTATCGGCGGTTAGGACGGTAGACTGCGGCGAGACCATCCGGCGTGCACAACGTTTCGTTACGTTAGCGCCAACCAAACGTTTTACGTGACGCAATTACCGAGGGGTTCACAGTGTCCGAATCCGATACCGATCTCGCGCTACCCGACACCGTCCGCACCGAACTCCGGCGCGGCGTCACCAGCGTCCTCGTCGACACCGCCGCGCTACAGCAGGTCCGCGAACGCTTCGATACCGAACAGGCCACTGCGCTCGGCCGCTACCTCACCGCCTCCCAATCCCCCAACACACTGCGCGCCTACCGCACCGACTGGATCGCCTGGGCCGCCTGGTGCGCCACCGAGAATCGATGCGCGCTGCCCGCCGACCCGCTCGATATCGCCGTCTACCTCGCCGCCGCCGCGGACGCCCGCACACCCGAGGGCCGCCACGCCTACGGTCCGGCCACCCTGGAACGGAAATCCGCCGCCATCGCCGCCGTACACGCCGCCAACGGACTGGCCGCACCCACCCGCAGCGATGTCGTCCGCCTCACCCTGCGCGGTATCCGCCGCACCCGCCGCAGCCGGCCCAACCGGAAACGGCCGATCCTGCTGCACACCCTCGGCGAACTCCTCGACGGCCTCCCCGCACCCGGCTGGCCCGGCGAACCGGCCCGCCGCCGGGACACCCTGCTGCTACTCCTCGGCTTCGCCGGCGCACTGCGCCGCAGCGAACTCGCCGGGCTGCGGATCACCGATATCCACTTCGGCACCGACCACGGCACCGGAGAACCGCTGCTGCTGATCCAGCTGCCCACCACCAAAACCGACCCCACCGGCATCACCGAACAACACGTCGCGCTTCCCCGCGGCCGGCAGGCACACACGTGTCCCGTCTGCGCGTGCGCCGACTGGATGCGCATGCTTGCCGTGCACACCGACAACCCGGCGAGCCTGCGCCCATGGGTCGAGCGACAACCCGCCACCGACCCGCGTATCCACCGCTGCCACGGCTACCACCCCGACCCGCGGCTACGACCGGACCAACCCCTGTTCCCCGCGATCAACCGGCACGGCGGACTCGGTACCACAGCCCTGTCCGGGCGCGCGGTCGCCGAGATCGTCAAACGCTATGCGGCACGCGCGGGACTGGATCCCGCACTGTTCTCCGGTCATTCCCTGCGCGCCGGGTTCGCCACCCAGGCCGCGCTCGGTGGCGCCGCCGATCGCGAGATCATGCGGCAGGGCCGATGGAGCAACCCGCGCACCGTGCACCGCTACATCCGTACCGCTGATCCACTCGCCGACAACGCGGTCACCAAACTCGGTCTCTGACAACGGCCCACGGGCACAACGCAACAGCCGCCGGCGCCTCCCCCGACCTCAGCCGAAGGACACCCGACCATGACCGACACCGCCGCACCCCAACGGATATTCACCAGCGACAACACCGTCGGAGCCTCGCCCGAGGTCGTCGAGGCCCTCACCGCCGCGGCCGCCGGACAGTATCCGCCCTACGGCGCCGACGACTACACGACCAGTGCCCGCGCCCGCTTCGCCGAGATCTTCGAACGCGAGGTGGACGTGCTGCCCGTCTCCACCGGGTCCGCGGCCAACGCCCTGAGCCTGGCCGCTCTCACCCCGCCGTGGGGCAGCGTGCTGTGCCATCGCGACAGCCATATCAACACCGACGAGTGCGGCGCCCCGGAGTTCTTCACCGGCGGAGCGAAACTCGTCGGGATGGCCGGCAGGGACGCCAAGATCGACGTCGAGCAGCTGGGCGCCGCCGCCCGCCGCAGAGCCGGTGACGTGCACAGCGTGCAGCCGTCGGTGGTCAGCATTACGCAGGCCACCGAGACCGGGGCCGTGTACACCCTCGAAGAGATCCGGCACCTGGGCCTGCTCGCCCGCGACGCCGGTCTACGCGTCCACATGGACGGGGCCCGCTTCGCCAACGCCGTCGCCGCCCTGGGCTGCACGCCGGCCGAACTGACCTGGCGCGCGGGGGTCGACGTCCTGTCGTTCGGGGCCACCAAGAACGGCGCCATGACCGCCGACGCCATTGTCGTCTTCGACCGCACCCACACACCCGAACTGTCCTTCCGGGCCAAGCGCGCCGGCCAGCTCACCGCCAAGATGCGCTTCCAGTCCGCTCAGCTCGACGCCTACCTCACCGACGGGCTGTGGCTGCGCAACGCCGCGCACGCCAACACGATGGCCGCCCGTCTGGGCGCCGGGCTCGCGGCGGTGCCCGGTGTCGATCTGCTGCACGCCGTCGAGGCCAACATCCTCTTCTGCCGCCTCCCTCAGCAGCTCATCGACCGGCTCTCGGCGGCGGGATTCGCCTTCTACCACGGCCGCTGGGCGCCGGGCGTCTGCCGCTTCGTCACCTCTTTCACCACCACCGAACGCGATGTCGACGCGCTCCTGGCGGCGGTGCACCGCCTCACCGCCCGATGACCCGAGCTCCCGCGGGGGCGCCGTCGGCCGGCCCGATGAACGCGGAGGGTGTCGTTCCGCGGCGAGTGCGCCTACCCGGCGAGGGCTGCCCAGCGCCCCCTCCGGGGCCCGCACAACGGATCCGGTGCCGATGACGGTGAGGTCTCGGTATGGCATCCGCCGATGTCGCGGGTGAGCATATCGGTCGGCGTCACGCGGGGGTCGCGTCCGATAACCGCGATATACCGCCCTAGCTGGGCTTTTACCACGAAATTTTGTCCGAAGGTGATCTCGGGTCCCGCGCCCGACTGTGCGAGGATATGAGCGCTCCACGAGTCAGTCCGTTTCAAACCCCCCTTTGGAAGGATGCTCAGATGGCGCAAGACACCAGCACTGCCACCCGTTCCAGCAACGGAAGCAGTCAGCAGGAAATCCAGAGCCTGGACATGCTGCGCATGGGCCTGGACGAGATCCGGCAGGAATGCCAGAACGCGCGGCAGTACGCGCAGCAGGCACAGAACATCGCGCGGCAGGTGCAGCAGCAGGCCCGTCAGGTCCAGCACCAGTCGCAGATCGCGCAGAACCAGGCCAACCAGGCCAACAACCAGGCGCAGCAGGCCCGCCAGCAGGCGATGCAGGCGCAGAACCAGGCGCAGCAGGCGCTGAGCGAGGCCGATCGGGCCCAGGCTCAGGCCCAGCAGGCCCAGAGCGAGGCCAACCAGGCCGCTCAGCGCTGTCAGTCGGCCCAGGACCAGTCGGACCAGGCCGCCCAGCTCGCCCAGCAGGCCGAGGACCAGTCCAGCCGCTCCCAGGATCGCGCCATGCAGTGGGAGCTGCAGTTCCACCAGGTCCGCCAGCAGATGCGTCAGTTCTAACGAAACCGGGCATCCGGCCGGGCGAACGCCCGGTAACCGGAGCCTGTCGGGACGGGGTCCGGTGAACAGACCAGTTCACCGGACCCCGTACTCGTCTGCGGGGTCCGGAAACTCGGCTGTCGGAGAGAGTGTTTCGCGCCGGCTACCGCACGACGACAGGCGGATTCCGGAATGGGTAATCGAAAGAACTCACAGTTTCTATTTTGATAATCGTGGCGTGTCGCGGCGCGGGTTGTGAAACACATGGTGTCGGTGCTGGTCGCGACGGGCCGTGTACTCCACGCCGGTTCGGGTTTCTGCTGCCTCGATGATGAGGGTCGGCGGTTGATCGCGGCGTGGCGCCGGGGTTACCACCGGCTCGGGTTCTCGGTTCAGGTGGTGACGGTTCGCCGGCCGGGAATGTTTCCGGCAGATCCGATCGATGTGCCGGCGAGCTGGTGGCTCATCTCGTCGAGCAGTCGGAGAGCGAGGATCTGTCGTCCCCGAGTGAGTACCGGGTGCGGCGTGCGGCGGTCCGCGCATCGGACCGAGATCGCGGGTCGTCGGCGCGAGGGAGGCCGAGGGTGCCGGGCGTGTTCGGTGTGTGTCATGGCTCGCCTCCGGCACGGACGGGCTCGGAGGCCAGCGGGAACAGGATCGGGCTGAGCAGGTATGGCTCGCGGTCCGCGGTCGCCGAGTGGGCCACCCGGGGTGCGATCACGGCGCGGAGGTCGGCGATAAACGCGGCGAGTTCTTCGCGGTCGAGCCAGATCGAGTGCTGGCGGTAGCCGACCAGGTCACCGGCCGGGTCGGCGTTGTCGCTGTCGAGGTAGGTCTGGAATTCGGCGAGCAGGGTCGCCATCGCCACGGCGAAGATACGTCGATGGTCCTCGGCGGACGCGGACGTGGCGGTGTCGGCGTCGATCACCGCGCGTTCGCGGCGCAGCCGGTAGCTGCGTTCCATCGCGCCGCGGACACGTCGTTCGCCGGCGAGGTCGAGAATGTCGTATTCGGCGAGCAGGTCGACATGGCGGTACACGGTGGCCTTCGAAACGTCGGGCATACCTGCGCACAGCTGCGACGTGGTCATGACACGGCCTCCGGACAGGGCGTGCACGATCCGCAGCCGCACCGGGTGCGCGAGCAACTCCATGGGGTTCACATGCCAATGTTCTCAATTCTGCTACCGTTTGCAAAGTTGAGAATGTTGGAGTGTCGGCCCCTCCCTGGTGCGGCCGGCGCGATCGAGGGAGGATCGGTTCGGATGACGGCGACGACCGCAGAACAGACAGGCATCGAGGTGGTCGAACTGTTGCGGGCCGATGACTTCGCGGGGGTGCACGAGAGGTTCGCGGCGCATCTACAGGCATTGGTGGCGGCCGAGAGCCCGCACAACGCGTGGGATTCGGTACAGCAGCGGCACGGGCGAGTCACCCGGGTCGGCGACGCGGTCGGTGAAGCGGGGCCGTCGGGCACGACGGCGGTGCGAATCCCCGTCCACCTCGAACGCGGGGAGCTGACGATCGAGCTGGTCGTCGATGATGCGGGTCGATTGGCGGGGCTGCAGCTGACACCGCCCGCCGAACCCTGGCAGGCGCCCGCCTACGCCGACGAGACGGAATTCGAAGAACACGATGTGACACTCGGCCCCGACCCGGTCACCGTGCACGGAACCCTCAGCACGCCGAAGCGATCGACCGGATGCCCAGCCGTAGTCCTGCTGGCCGGTGGCGGGCCGTTCGACCGCGACGAAACCGCCGGCTCGAACAAGCCACTGAAGGACATCGCCTGGGGTTTGGCCGGCCGTGGCATCGCGGTGCTGCGATTCGACAAGGTCACCCACACCCACCGCGACGTGGCTGCCCGCATGGACGGATTCACCATGACCGACGAATACGTGCCGCACACGGTGGCGGCCGTGAGTGCTCTGCGCGCGCATCCAGCGGTGGATCCTGAGCGGGTGTTCGTACTCGGGCACAGCATGGGCGGCAAGGTCGCACCCCGTGTCGCCGCGGCCGAACCCGCGGTCGCAGGGCTGATCCTGATGGCCGGCGACGCCGAGCCGATGCATCGGGCGGCGGTCCGGGTCACCCGGTACCTGGCCTCATCGAACCCCGGCAACGCGGCCGCCGCACGCCGGGCGATCGAAACCCTCACCCGGCAGGCCGAATCGGTCGACGCCCCCGAGTTGTCACCCGCGACACCGGCCGGCGATCTGCCGCTCGGACTATCCGCTGCGTATTGGTTGGATTTGCGGGACTACGACCCCGTCGCGACAGCCTCAGCGGTCGGCAAACCGATGCTGATCCTGCAGGGCGGTCGTGACTACCAGGTCACCGTGGACGATGACCTCGCCCGCTGGCGGGCCGGGCTGGACGGCCGTCACGGGGTGACCATCCGCGTCTACGACGCCGACAACCACTTGTTCTTCCCCGGCACCGGCCCCTCCACACCGGCCGAATACCTCCCGCCCCAGCATGTCGACCCACAGGTCGTCACCGATATCGCCACCTGGCTCACCACCACATGATCGACCAGCAGCGGCGCCGGAGACTCTAGACCATGACCGCGGGGACCGCGGTGATCAGACCGCCGTCCACCAGCAGATCCTGGCCGTTGATATAGGACGCTTCGTCCGACGCCAGAAAGGCAACCGCGGCGGCGATATCGGCCGGGGAACCCAACCGGGCGGCGGCCACCGACGAGATCGCGGCAGCCTTCGCCTCCGCCGACACCTCGGCCCGATACGAAGGAGTATCGATATAGCCCGGGCTGATCGAGTTGACCCGGATACGGCGCGGCGCGAGCTCGGCGGCCAACGTCTGCGCCAGATTCCGGACAGCCGCCTTGGTCGCCGAGTACAACGCCGCCGCCGGCACCCCGCGGTGCACCGCCCACGACGAATTCACCACGATCGCACCATGATCGGGAACCAGCGGCAGAGCCTTCCGGACGGTGAAGAAAACGCCCTTGAAGTTCGTGGCGACCACCTGATCGAAGTAATCCTCGGTGATCTCGGGCACCGGACGGAACGCGGCGGTCCCGGCATTCGCGAACACGACGTCGAGCCGGCCGAAGCGGGAACGCGCCGTCTCCACGAGCGCGTCGAGGTCGGCCGGTTCCGCGACATCACCCCGCACCGTGACCAGACGATCACCCGCGTCCAATTCCGCCGCTGCGGCGTCGAGGGCCGCCCGGGCGCGGCCGGTGATGATCACCCGCGCGCCCTCGTCGAGCAGGCGGCGCGCGGTGGCCAGACCCATACCGCTGCTGCCGCCGGTGACGAGCGCGGTCCTACCGTCGAAACGAGAGCGAGCACTGGACATCGAGAAACCTTTCCCACGGAGCGAATGGTTCGATGAACATCGAACCGGACGAGAACATTCCGGCTCCGCTCACGCCCCCGCCACCCGAGCCACCGCCGGCTCCGCACCGTCACGAGCCCACCGCTCCGACACCCGCCCCACGAAGCCGCGCTCTCCGGGAAACCGTGCAGCGGCAGCACCTCCGCGACCACACCTCGAAATCCAGCCCTCGGGCGTGCACCGTCCGCAGCTCCGCCGTGCTCATCGCCGCATGCTGGCCAAATCCCACCCCGGCTGCTAGACACCTGTATGGATGATTGTCCGTGGAACGGCGCCGGTGCCGGTCACGCGACCCGGCACCCGAGACCGACGAAGGAAACACTCATGAGCACAGACCACAGCGTCGCGGTCGTCATCGGCGGAGCCTCCGGAATCGGCTGGGCCACCGCACAACTCATGACCGGACGCGGCGACACCGTCGTCATCGCCGACCTCGACGGCGACGCCGCGACCACCCGAGCCGCCGAACTCGGCGGCGCGACCAGCGCACAGCAGGTACAGGTCACCGACGAAACCAGTATGCGCACCCTCTTCGACACCGTCACCACACAACACGGACCCATCGACACCGTCGTCGACTGCGCCGGGATCTCCCGCCCCGGCACCCTCGCCGACCTGTCCCTCGCCGACTGGAAAGCCACCGTCGACGTCTGCCTCACCGGCGCATTCCTCACCGTCCGCGAAGCCGCCCGCACCCTCCGCGACAACGGATCGATAGTCCTCGTCGCCTCCCTCAACGGCCGCCGGCCGGGAATCGGAATGGGCGCCTACTGCTCCGCCAAAGCCGGCGTGCTCATGCTCACCGAAGTCGCCGCCATGGAACTCGGGTCGCGCGGGATCCGCGTCAACGCCGTCAACCCCGGATTCGTGCACACACCGCTCACCCACGGCGCCACCCTCGTCCCGGGACTCGTCGAGGAATACATCGACAACACCCCGCTCGGACGAGCCGGCACACCCGCCGATATCGCGCAGACGATCGGATTCCTCACCTCCGCCGCGGCCGGCTGGATGACCGGCGCCGCCATCGACCTCGACGGCGGCGCCCACACCCAGCGCTACCCGGACATCATGGCGCGAATCGCGGATATGGCGAGCGGCACCAGCACACCGTGACCGGCTCAACCCGGCCTACCACCGGCATCAACGACCCCCGGGCACCGTGCAACCGAGCTCCACCCACTGGGCCGCACCCGCCGCGGCGGAACTCCCACCCGCCAGAAACAGCGTGCGGGCCCGCTGATACCCACACCCCGCCGCCTCGAAAACGGCCGCCACCGCCGGCAACAACTCGGTGCCGCCCTCCGCCACAGCAGCGGCACGATCGACGATCGCGCCGGCCACCGGATCACCGGCCACCACCGTCCGGGCCGTCACCAGATGCCCCCGCGCCGACGGATCACCGGCCAGCACCGCGGCCTCGGCACGTAACGCGAAATACCAGTGCCGCCACACCCAGACGACCCGCTGATCCATCTCGTCCGGCTCGGCCGCCAACCGCGCCAGCGCCGCACCGGCCCGCCCCTCGTGCAACAACACCACCGCATCGAACACCGCGCGGTACGCGGCCTGCTGTTCACGCGTCACCCCGAGATCGGTCGCCACCGCCAGCCACTCGGCCCGGGCCGGACCGTCACCGCGCAAACCATGGACCATCGCCACCGCGGCCGCCGCCGGAGCGAGCGCCGGAGCATGCCCACGCCCGGACAGCGTCCACGCGTCGAAGAAACGGCCCGCCGCCGCGAGTACACCTTCCACCCGCCCCGCCAGCGCATCCGCGACCAGCAACCGCGACGTCGCGAAATCACCCCGCTCCGCCAGCAACGGCAACCCCCGCAAGTGCTCACCCCACCGACGGGCCCCCACGAGATCGCCGACACCGAGACACGAATCGGCCGCCTCCGCCAGCGCACTCACCCACTCCAGCGCACTCCCCGGCGACACCGGCACCCCCGCCAGCGACTCCACCCGCTGCCGGGTCGTCGCGGCCGCGGCGAACGTACCACCGGCCCACAACTGCGCCGCCGCGAGTGCGTCCAGCGCCGCGCTCTCCACCAGCCGATCCCCGGTCCGCGCCGCCAGCTCCACCGCACGCTCGGCCCGGCGCAGCGTCGCGGCCACACTCGACCCCGGCTCCGCACCTCCCGCGGCACCGGTATCGGCCGGCACCCCACACTCCGCCAGCGCCACCGCCGCTTCCGCGGCGGCGTCCCCACCGGCCAGCTCCCGTGCCTGCGACAGCGACAGCGCGGCCGCGGCCGTCGGCGGGGACTCGGCGAACGTCTCCGACATCCGATAGACGGTGATCGCGGCCGTCGCCAGATCCGTCGCCGCCGCGGCCGCGTCACCGGCCTCCCGCGCGACCTCCGCGGCCGCCCGATACAGACGGAACATATCCGCACCGTCCATCCGGCAACCGGCTGCCGCCGCGGACGCCCGCAACGCCGAACCCGCCGCCGCCGGATCAGCGGCGAGAGCGGCGGCCTGCTCCCAGCGGCGCTGGGACTCACCCACCAGATTCCGAGCGAAAGCCAGCTCCGCCAGCGATAACGCCAGCTCGTACGCGGACTGCCGGTGCGCGGAATGCTTTTCCGCCCAGCCCAGCGCCGCGCGCATATCATCGGCCACCGCATCGAAACCGGCTCGCCACGCCCCCGTGGTATCCGCCCGTGCCAGCACCGCACCCATCTCCGTGCACCACTGCAGATGGCGGGCGAGAACCTCGGTGAGTTCACCGGCCTCGTCGAGCCGCTCGGTCTCGTACTGCCGAATCGTCGTCAACACCCGATACCGGGTACCGGTCGCGGACAGGACAGCGCTCAGCAGACTCTGCTCGGTCAGCCGTGCCAGGCCGTCCGCGACCGCCGCCGGCGCCAACGGCTCGTACCCGGCCACCCGGACGGCATCGGCCACGGTGAACGGCGCGACGAACACCGCCACCCGCCGCAGCAGGCACCGATCCGGCTCCGCCAGCAACGCCTGACTCCAATCCAGCATTGCCCGCATCGACCGATGCCGGTCGTCGGCGCGACGCCCACCGACCAGCAGACGCAGCGGATCGGCCAGGCTCGCGGTGAGCCCGTCCAGACCGAGCGCGGGCAGACGCGCGGCCGCCAGCTCGATCGCCAGCGCCGAACCATCCAGCCGCCGGCAGATCTCGGTGACCCGGTCCAACTGTTCCGGACCCACCGGCCAACCCAGCGCGGACGCCCGATCCAGGAAGAGCGTCACCGCGTCCGACCCGCCCGCCGCCGGGACGGCCGGCTCACCGACCGACAACGGGGGAACCACGTACACCTGCTCGAACGGCACCATCAGCCGCGCCCGGCTGGTGACGAGCACCGTCACGTGCGGGCACCGGACCAGCAGCCGTTCGACGAACGGCGCCACACCCTCCCGCACATGCTCACAATTGTCGAGCACGAGCAGCATCTCCCGATCGGCGAGTGCGGTGAGCACCGAATCGTCCAAGCTCCGGCCCTGCTGCTCACCCAGACCCAGCGCCCGCGCCACGGCCGCACCTGTCATCTCCGCGTCGGTGACCGGGACGAGATCCACGAACCACACGCCGTCGGCGAACTCCCCGGCCACCTCCGCGGCGACGGCCAGCGCCAACCGGGTCTTGCCCACGCCGCCCGGCCCGAGCGCCGTCACCTCACGGTTCGCCACAACGGCCGCGTGCAGGGCGATGCGTTCCGCCGCACGGCCGATGAACGACGTCAACGGCGAAGGCAGCACCGAGGTGGTGGTCTCCGTGGTGCGTTCCGTGGTCGGCACGGATGTGCCGGCACACGTTCGACCACCCGGCCGCCGTCCACCGACACCGACCCACGAGGAGTGACCATGAGCGCCGAAGCGACTTTCGGGATCAAGACCGTCCTGCATCCCGTCTCCGATCTCGAGAAGGCCGAAGCGGTGTACACCGCGCTGCTCGGCATCCCGCCGCAGACCAAGGGCACCTACTACATCGGTTACGACACCGGCGGCCAGCACATCGGCCTCGTACCCGGTGGCGGACCCCAGGGGATGACTGCTCCGGTGGCCTACTGGCATGTGCCGGATATCGAGACCCAGCTCGCCGCCGTCACCGCCGCGGGTGCCACCGTGCGTGAACCCATCCGCGATGTCGGCGCGGGCCGGCTCGTCGCCACCGTCACCGATATCGACGGCAATGTGCTGGGCCTGATCCAGGACCGCTGACCCGGCCCACCCGTAGTCACCGACTCGACCCGTCTCACCCCCCATACTCACGGAGGAACATCACATGACCACGCCGAAGAAGACCACCCGCACCGCGACCGTCGCGTTCTCCGCCGAGGAGCAGGCCGCGATGAAGGAACACGCGCAGGAACTGAAGACCGCCGCCCGCCGCGGCTCCCGCGCCACCAAGGCAGACGCCGAGCGCGACGTGCTCGCCAAGATCGCGGAGATGGCGGAGGACGACCGCGCCCTGGCCGAGCGGATCCACGCCCTGGTCAAGACCAGCGCACCGGCGCTGTCCCCGAAGCTCTGGTACGGCATGCCGGCCTACGCCAAAGACGGCAAGGTCGTCTGCTTCTTCCAGAGTGCGGCCAAGTTCAAGGCCCGCTACGCCACTCTCGGGTTCAACGATTCGGCCAACCTGGACGACGGGACCCTGTGGCCGACCGCTTTCGCGCTGGCGAAGCTGACTCCGGCCGACGAGAACCGGATCGGGGAACTCCTCGCCCAATCGGTGAGCTGAGCGGGCCGGGGCCTCGCGTTGTCGATCCATGCGAGGCCCCGGAACAACGGGCGGGCCCAGCCGGGGGAACGATGGTGTGACCGCGAGGCGCTCCCCCTCGTCTGTGTCTTCTTTGAGTGTGCGGGTTCTTGTGACATGAGCGATTGATGATAGAGCATCATAGTTAGATGCGCATATCTACATATCAATCTATTCAACTGAGCGCTGCACTTCAGGGCTGCCGCTACCCAAGGCTGCACTCCGCATCCGAACAGCCGACTCGTTCCGGGCCGATCACCTTCGACGCGCACGAGCGCAGGCCTCTGCCCTACCCCACCGTGCAGTCAGGCCCGGTGGGTTCCCCCTCCCCGACTCCGGCGAGGGCTGCGCCGTTCGTCGAATCGAGTACAGCGCTAGGCGCTCTTCTGCCGGGCGTCGTACTCGCGGCGCGCCGCCTCGACCTTGTCCAGGTTGACCGACCACTCGGCCAGGGTGGCGAACAGGGGCGCCAAACTCCGCCCCAGGTCGCTGATCTCGTACTCGACCCGCGGCGGGACACCCGGGTAGTAGGTGCGCACGACGAGGCCGTCCCGCTCGAGTTGACGCAACCGCTGGGTCATCACCTTGGGTGTGATGGTGGTGATCCGCCGCTCGAGTTCGACGAACCGCTGCCGGCCGAATTCGTTCAGCGCCCAAAGAATCGGCGTAGTCCACCGGCTGAAGACGATATCCACGACCGGGGCTATCGGACAGGCGAGTTCGGGATCCATCTCAGCTGTGGCCTCTATCACAATTCCCTCACTTTCCCCTAGGTACCTACTAGCAACAGGAAAGTACCGTCTGCTCATCCGAAAGACCAGTCGAGAACGGGAGTTGACGCAATGATCGTGGTGACAGGAGCGACAGGGAATGTGGGCCGGCCTCTGGTAGAGGCGTTGGCGGCGGCCGGGGAACAGGTCACCGCAGTCTCACGGAAGAAAGCGGAAGTACCGGCCGGAGTCCATTTCCGGCAGGCGGATCTGATCATCCCGGAGAGCATCGAGGACACGCTGCGTGGCGCGGATTCGCTGTTCCTGCTCACCGCCGCGGATTTCCTCGCGGCCGGCGATATCGACGCCGTCGTCGAGGTGGTACGCCGGGCCGGCGTGCGACGGGTGGTGCTGCTGTCCTCACAGGGTGTCGGCACCGAACGCCACTCCCCCCATCTGGAGCACGCGATCCGGCAGTCGGGCCTGGAGTGGACCGTGCTACAGCCGGGGAACTTCGACTCCAACGCGCTGCAATGGGCCCACGGCGTCCGGACCCGACGCGAGGTGACCGCGCCCTTCGGCGATATCGGCCTCCCGGCCGTCGATCCCGCCGATATCGCCGCGGTCGCCGCGCTCGCCCTGAGCGAACCCGGGCATGAGGGAAACACCTACACACTCACCGGGCCCGTCGCGATCACACCTCGTCAACAGGCCGCGACGATCGCGCATGTATTGGGCGAACCAGTCCGATTCACCGAACTGAGCCGGGATCGGGCGCGCGAAGAGATGTCGCAGTACATGCCCGCGCCGGTGGTCGAAGCGACACTCGGAGTGCTCGGCACGCCCACGGAAGCCGAACAGCGGGTCTCCCCCGATATCGAGCGACTGCTGGGCCGGCCCCCGCACACCTTCGCCGACTGGGCCGAGCGCAATATCGCGGCGTTCAGGTAGCGATCGTACGGCGCCGGTGTGACGGCCTCACGGGAGACGAGTGCACGGTGGCGGAGTCGCCGCGGCCGTGCACTATCTCGGCTCTGGTACGTCACCGCGCGGACAGCATCGATGCCGATCTCGCCCGGCTCGGAGTCGACCGGGCGAGACAGCCGGCTCGTACCGGCATACCGCGGTGTCACCCTTCTCGGTTCAGCTGCGCGAGCCGGGTGAGGGCGGGCAATGCGGCGGCGAGTGCCCGCCGGTGCGCCGGGCTCAACTCGGACACCCTCGGCGCCAGATACCGGGCCCGGTCCTCGTGCCGGGCTGCCCGCACTCGCCGACCTTCCTCGGTGAGGTGCACGATCACGGCCCGGCCGTCGGCGGGGTCCCGGCGGCGCTGCACCAGACCGTCACGCGCCAAACGCGCGACGAGCTGGGTGATGCCGGGTTGGGTCAGCTGCTCGGTGACGGTCAGGTCGGTCAGCCGCGACGGACCTCGGTGCGCGAGGGTGTCGAGCACCGACAAGGTGGTGAACGGCAGCTTCTCCCGTACGGGGATGCGGATGTAGGCACGGTTGAAGTCCTCGATCACCGCGGTGAAGGTGCCCACGTCGAAAGCGTCGCTGTCATCCACCCGCGCAGTATATCCGGCTTTGCATAAGCTGCTTAAATAAGCTACTTATGTAGTCTGGGATCCTACGGCGCAGGAGGCCAGATGAGCGACAGGAACCGCGAGAGCCGGGCATTCCCTCTGATACCGACCGACATCCACGTCCCGGACAGCGTGCTCGCCGACCTGCGGCGCCGACTCGCTCTCACCCGCCTCTCCGACGATGCCGGCAATGAGGACTGGTACTACGGCGTGCCGCGCGGCTATCTCCAGGAGCTCGTCGACTACTGGCGCGACGGCTACGACTGGCGCACGGCGGAAGCCGAGATCAACACCTTCGAGCACTACGAAATCGACATCGACGGGGCGCCGATACATTTCATGCGCCGACCCGGCGTCGGCCCGGACCCGACACCGCTGATCCTCACACACGGCTGGCCCTGGACGTTCTGGCACTGGTCCAAGGTCGTCGACATGCTGGCCGATCCCGGGGCGCACGGCGGCGATCCGGCCGAGGCCTTCGATGTGATCGTTCCCTCGTTTCCCGGCTTCGGCTTCTCCAGCCCGCTGACCGACCGCCCGGACCTGAACTTCTGGAAAGTCGCCGACCTCTGGCACACGCTCATGACCGAGGTCCTGGGCCACGAGAAATACGGGGCCGCCGGGTGCGACGTGGGTGCGCTGGTCACGGCGCAGCTCGGCCACAAGTACGCCGACGAGTTGTATGCCATCCATATCGGATCCGGGCTCAAACTCACCCTGTTCAACGGCGATCGCGCCTGGGATTTCAGCGGCGGGCTGCCTGTTCCGGACGACCTCCCCGACGAGATACGCGCCCGGATCGTAGAACTCGACAGCCGTTTCGCCGTCCACCTGGCAGCCCACCTCCTCGCCCCCAGCACCCTGGCCCACGGTCTGTCCGATTCCCCGGCAGGCATGCTGGCATGGATCCTGGAACGCTGGTGCAAATGGAGCGACAACGGCGGTGATATCGAGACCGTGTTCAGCAGAGACGACCTGCTCACGCACGCCACGATCTACTGGGCCACCAACACCATAGGCACCTCGATACGCCTCTACGCCAACCACAACCGCTACCCCTGGACGCCTTCCCACGACCGCCTTCCGGTCGTGCAGGCTCCCACCGGGATCACCTTCGTCGGCTACGAGAACCCGCCCGGCATCGGCACCGCCGAACGCATCGAACACTTCCGCGCCAGTGACCGGGCCGAGTGGTACAACCACGTCAACCTCACCGTCCACGACCACGGCGGTCACTTCATCCCCTGGGAGATACCCGGAGAATGGGTCGGCGATCTACGTCGCACCTTCCGGGGGCGGCGCCGACCCGCGGCTACTGGAATCCATTGAGGTCCGCCGTTTCCGGGTTCCGGTAGTAAACGCCGAAAATCGGTGTAGCCGATGGTGATCGCGGCAGGTGAGGACCCCGAGAGCGCGGATCGATCAGGCAGTGGCAGCGTTCAGTCGGTCTCGGTAGATCCGAAGTGCCTTGCGGGCGGCGGGTGGACCGCCCTCGCCGACGGTTTCAGCGGCGGCCAGTAGTGCCTGGTGAACGTCCGGTGGTGCGGTGACGTGCAGGCTGTAGCCCTGGCCGCGTCGTATTTCCCGGCCTTTGTTGCAAGCCCTGGCGCTCGGCAGCACCGAGCTCGGCGAAGCGGCCGGCCAATCGGCGGGCGACATCTCGATTCGGACCGAGCATGGTTCGGCGACGCTGGTGTGTGCGGGTCGTTCGGCCCGACCGGGCAGCAGGTCGGCCGGCGCGGTGCGGATCGCGAGCCTGCTCACCTGGTGTCGGCGGGCCAGAGCGGCGATCCTATGCGACGCCGAGGGTTGGCGGCATCGACTACCGCGTATGAGGTGTGCCCTACGCGAATAGGGCATGAACTGGATTCAGTTCGTTAGAGGTGCATCCATGATCGGCGTGTTCTGGGCCCCCGCGAGCCACCATCTGCCATCCTTCTCGACCAGTAGATACATGGCGATCTCGGAGAATCCGCCCGCTTCGGCGGCGAGCCTGCGAATCTGGGTCAGCACGACCCCTGACGCGGGCGAAGTCGCGCCGACAACTTCGAAATGTGACGGCGGCGCAACCTTTGCGTTCATCAAGCGGCGGTGGATGGCGTTCAATTCGGAGTAGCCGGCGACCGACGCACCATATGGACTGCCCCACATCACATCTGCCGCGAAAGCGGCGTCGTAGCCGTCCGGGTCGCCTGCTGCGCCTGCCTGTTGCAGCCCTTCGGCGAACCGCGAGGCTACCTCGTGAGCCGTGGTTGCGCGCGATGGATCACCGAGAATAGGTCGGGTTTGCATTCTGCCTTGCTCCAATCCTTCGATTATCGTCACCAAGAGATCGGTGGACCCGCGCTCAGCGGAGACTTCCGAGGAGGCCCCCGTGGAAGGGGGTGAGTTCGTCGATGCGGCCGGCCAGGATCTTCTCCAGCCACTCAGGGTCTCCCAGCAGGGCTCTGCCGACCGCGACGAGGTCGAACTCGTCGCGCTCCATGCGGTCGAGCAGCTCGCCGATGTTCGTGGCTTCGCTTGGTGACATCTGGGGGAACTCGGTGCTGAGGCCCACCGAGCCGACGCTGATGGCGGGTTTTCCGGAAAGCTTCTTGGCCCAGCCCGCCAGGTTCAGGTCGGAGCCCTCGAACTCGGGAAATAGGAGCCGCCGGGTGGAGCAGTGGAAGGCGTCGGCGCCGGCGCCGGCCAGCAGGCCGAGCATGGTCTCCAGTTCCCGTGGCGTGTCGACTATCCGCGCCTGGTAGTGGTTCACCTTCCACTGAGACAAACGGAAGGAGATCGGGAAGTCGGCGGAGACGCTGTCCCGGCAGGCGGCCACGATCTGGGCGGCGAAACGGGTACGGCCCACGATGTCGCCCCCGTAGGCGTCGGTGCGCCGGTTGGTGTGGGCCCACAGGAACTGGTCGATCAGATAGCCGTGGCCACCATGGATCTCGACGCCGTCGAAGCCCAGCGCCTCGGCAGTCGCCGCTGCCGTGGCGTATGCGGCGACCACATTGTCGATATCCGCCCGGGTCATCTCTCGGCCGGAGTTCGTGCCGTCCAGAGCGATGCCGGAGGGGCCGATCCGCGCGGCGTCGGGGATCGGCGGATTGCCGACGGTGCGATCCATTCCGACGTGCCACAACTGCGGCATGATCCGGCCTCCCGCCTGATGGACGGCCTCGGCCACGGCCGACCAGCCCGCCAGGGCCTCGTCGCCGTAGAAATGCGGGACCCGGGCGCTGTTGCCTGCTGAGTCGTGGCCGATATAGGTGCCCTCGGTGATGATCAGGCCGATACCGGCGGCCGCCCGTCGGGCGTAGTACTGCGCCACGTCGTGGCCCGGCACACCTCCGGGGGAAAACTCGCGCGTCATCGGCGCCATCACGACGCGGTTGGGCAGCGTGAGGCTGCCCAACGAGAAAGGACGGACCAGAATGTCCCGGGTACGTTCGAGGGGATTCGTGGGCATCGGTGTTCGCTTTCGATAGAGGCCGACCGTGCTGCGACGAAGGATTCAGGCCATGCGGTCGGCGGCTTGAGCGTAGGAAACCGGGCGTTGACCGGAGTTCTGCCTCGGTCGCTGACAGGAATCCGGGGCAGTGGTGTCGAGGTCGCCCCCGGTTGGGGAAACCTGCTGCGAGGATCTGCCGTCCGTCCAGCGCCGCGAAGAAGAAGCGCGGGAGGTCGCTCGGCGTCGTTCATCGCTGAGGCGATGTCAGACGGCGTACGGGCGGACGCGTCTGGCCTCGCGCAGGGACTGCCCCCACCAGCTGAGCTGATCGAGCACGGCTTTTGCTGCGGCGTCGCACCCGGGGTCGGACGGCTTGCCGTCGACACCGAAGACCTCACCGTAGTTGTGGAAGCTGACGGTGTTGCGGATCGTGACCGCGTGGAGTTCGGCGAGCACGACACGAAGATGCTCAACGGCGCGTAGCCCGCCGGCCAGACCGCCATAGGAGACGAAGCCGACCGGCTTGGCGTGCCACTGCTCGTTGTGCCAGTCGAGGGCGTTCTTCAGCGACGCGGGGAAGCTGTGGTTGTACTCGGGCGTGACGATCACGAAGGCATCAGCCTGGGCCAGCCGCGGGGACACGGCGCCCAGCTGTGCCATGACCTCGTCGGAAGGAGCCTGCCCGAACGCCGGGAAGACAGTCGGCAGAGGCGTCTCGACGAGGTCGACCAAGTCGGCCGTCATGTCCTCGCGCTGAGCGATATGTCCGGCGATCCAGTCGCCGACGACCGGCCCGAACCGACCATCCCGTGTGCTGCCGATGATCACTGCGGTGCGCAGGATGTCGGTAGTCGAGTCAGTCACGAAAACCCCTCGACCATGTGTACGCTGTATCCATAAAATACAACGTACACATGGCGGTGTACGTTGTCTACTAACGCTACGATGTACGCAGCAGCATTCGGCGGAAGGAATCCCAGCGATGACCTCCCAGGAGAGACAGTCGGCAAGCGAGGACAAGGACCCCGTCTCGATATGGGAGCGCATCGAACGGCCGACGCCTACTCCCCGCGCGACCCTCACCCCCCGACGGCTCGCCGAGGTCGCTGTCGCTATCGCAGACGCCGAGGGACTCGACGCGGTCACCATGCGCCGCCTGGCCACCGAACTCGGTGTCGCCCCCATGGCCGCGTACCGCTACGTCACCGGCAAGGACGAGCTACTCGAGTTGATGGTCGACTTCGTCTACAGAGAGCTGGGTCTGCCCGACAGCACGGACGGCTGGCGCGCGACCATACGGTCCGTCGCCCTGCGCATAAGGGAGGTCTTGCTGGCGCACTCCTGGGTGACGCGGGTGGCGTGCGGCGCGCCGACCCCGAACCAGTTGGCCGTGACGGAGGCGGCCCTCGTAGCGCTCGACGGCCTCGGGCTCGACGTGGACACCGCCATGGCGGTCTACAGTACCGTCACCGCCTATGTGCACGGCGCGGTCGACTCGGAGGTCAGGCTGGGTCAGATGCTCCACGTGCGCGGCTGGTCCACCCGCGAGGAGGCCCGCGCTGGTCTGGCCACACACATGACCTGGCTCGTGAACACAGGCCGTTACCCGATGTACGCGCGCTATATCCACGACGCCAACCGTAAGGACGACGTCCAGTGGCAGTTCGAGATCGGTCTGGAATCTGTTCTCGATGGCATCGCGGCGCGCCTGGCGATCTGAGGACATCTCGGGGACCGGTCAGACCAAGGCCCGCTACAGAGACACCCTCGCGGCGCCCGCAGCGTATCGGTTCGATTTGCGGGACTGGATCCGGTCGCGACAGCCACAGTGGATCGTGCTGCTCAACCCGTCCTTACAGGCACCCGGCATCGATGTCGACCTCGATCGCCTGTTCGGTCCGGGCCTCCAGATGTCGATTAATAGTTGAATGCGCATATCCAGATATCGACAGATTTACTTTGATGAGTGGGTGTGGCGACCGAGGACATTGTGCGGTCCCGGCAGGACGAGTGGTCACCGACACTGGGGGCCGGGTGACCACAGCACGTGTGTTTTCGGATGGACACGGCCCCCGGCCACCCTCTACTCCCCCACCGCCTGCGGGCGAGACCGCTGCGGCGGATACGAACGGTTCGGCCCGGATCCCGTGCCGCGCCGCTACTCTGGTGCGAACGCCGCGAGACGAACAGAGGACAGGAGACCGATCCGATGGGTCCGGTGAACCGTCGCCGATTTCTGACCACCAGCGCGGTAGCAGCCGGCGCTGTCGTCCTGGGAACGGGATCGGCCGGTGCGCGCCCCGCTCCCCCGGTCGAGGTCGCTCCGCTGGGTACCGACTTCCTGTGGGGTGTCGCCTCCTCGGGATTCCAGTCCGAAGGGCATGCGCCGGACAGCAACTGGACCCGCTATATCGCGGCGGGGAAAACCGAGGACCCGTATCTCGACTCGGTCGATTTCTACTCGCGCTACCGGTCCGATATCGCCCTGGCCGCACAGCTCGGGGTGCGCGCCTACCGGATCGGGATCGAGTGGGCCCGAGTACAACCGCGGCCGGGCGAATGGGACGAGGACGGTTTCCGGTTCTACGACGAGGTCGTCCGGGCTATTCGCGCGGCGGGTATGCGGCCCATGCTCACCCTCGATCATTGGGTCTACCCGGGCTGGCAGGTCGACCGCGGCGGGTGGCGGCGCGCCGGAATGGTCGAGGACTGGCTGGGCAACGCCCGCCGGGTCGTCGACCGGTACGCCCGGCACGAACCGCTGTGGATCACCTTCAACGAACCCGCCGCGTACCTCATGAACGAGGTACGCCACGGTGGGATCGGTGTCACGGATATCCCGGCGATGCAGGACCGGTTGGCCGACGCCCACAATGCGACCTACGACCACATCCACCGAGTATAGCCGGGGGCGATGGTGAGCAGCAATGTCGCCTACATCCCCACCGCCGAAGACGCCGTGAACGGAGCGTTCATCGGCCGGGTCGGGGCGAAGCTGGACTACATAGGGATCGACTACTACTACGGGTTCTCCCCCGCCGACGTCCTCGCGCGGATACCCGACCCCAGCAGGATGTGGACACTGCCGCTGCAATCGGAGGGGATCTACTACACGCTCGACCACTATGCGCGGCGATTCCCCGGCAAGCCCCTCTACATCGTGGAGAACGGCATGCCGACCGAGAACGGGCGCCCACGAGCGGACGGCTACACCCGCGCCGACCTCCTGCGCGACACCGCCTACTGGCTACAGCGCGCGGCGGCCGACGGTATGAATGTGATGGGGTACAACTACTGGAGCCTCACCGACAACTACGAATGGGGTTCCTACACACCGAGGTTCGGGCTGTACAGCGTCGACGTCCTCGGCGACTCCACCCTCACCCGCCGGCCCACCGACGCTGTGGCCGCCTATACGGCCATCACCCGGCACGGCGGAGTTCCCGGCGATTACCGGCCGACCCGGGTGCCGGCCACCTGTTCGATCGTGGACGGACTCACCAGCTGCACCGATCAGGTCACCGTACCGCGCTGATCCGCGTACGGTGACCTGACCGGTCCGGGCATATCGCCGGAGTGCTCAGCCGACCTCGACCGGCCGCGCCGCTGTACCGTCCGGTTTCGCCGTCGGTCCGGTCGCGTCCGTGCCGAGCGATCGCCAGCGCGAGACCGCGAACGCGATCACCGCCGACATCGCGGACAGCCCGGCGATCAGATACAGGCCGGTGTCGTCGCTGCCGGTGAGATCCTTGACCCAGCCGAAGATATAGGGTCCGGCGAAGCCACCGAGATTACCGACAGTGTTGACCAGCGCCAGACCCGCCGCCGCGGCCGCGCCCGCGAGAAACTTCGTCGACATTCCGAAACAGAGCGGGATCCCGGAGCACAGGCCCATGGCCGCGAGGGCCACACCGACCAGGATCCCGTACGGCGAATCGACCCAGATGGCGACGAGAATTCCGGTGGCGCCCAGCACCGCCGACCCGGCGACATGCAGCGGGACCTCGTCCTTCGCCCGGGAATGCCACGCCCAGAACAGAGTGAACAGTACCGCGCAGCCGTAGGGTACGGCCGTCAGCAGGCCGACCTCGACCACCGAATAGGTGACGTCGAACCGGTTCTGGAAGCCGTCGATGATCGTGGGCAGGAAGAAACTGATCGCGTACAGGCCGTAGACCAGGCCGAAATATCCCAGGCCCAGCAACCACACCTTGCGGTTGCCGAGGACGCCGCGCACGCTGTGGCCCGACCGGGTCTCCTCGGGGTCGGCCGCGACATCGGCCTCCAACAACTCACGTTCGGCCGGGGACAGCCACGTGGCGTCCGCGGGACGGTCGGGCAGGACGAACAGGCAGGCCAGGCCGAGCAGCACCGCGGGTAGCCCGGTCACCAGGATCATAAACCGCCAGCCGTCGAGTCCGAACAGTCCCTCACCGCTCTGCACCAGCCACGACGCCAGTGGCGAGCCGATGGTCGAGGACAACGGGATGCCGACGAGGAAGAGCGCGAAGGCCTGGGCCCGGTCACGCTGGGCGAACCAGTAGGTGAGATAGAGCAGGATGCCGGGGGTGAAGCCCGCTTCGGCCACGCCGAGCAGGAAGCGCAGGCAGTACAGCATGGTGGCGTTCTGGACGAACGCGGTCATCCAACGATGTTTTCGCGGTCGCCGACCGTGCCGATCCGATCGCCTTCGACGGGGCACGCCGGGCATTCGCCCGCGCGCTGGGTGATGCCGGAGTCGGGTTGGACGGGCTCGATCTGATCGAGACCCACGATTGCTTCACGCTGGCGGAGCTGATCCAGTACGAGGCGTTCGGGCTGGCCGAGCCGGGCAAGGGTGCCACGGTGCTCGCCGAGGGGATCACCGAGCGTGACGGCCGGCTGCCGGTGAACGTCTCCGGCGGGCTCAAATCCAAGGGGCACCCGGTCGGTGCGACGGGTGTGTCCCAGCACGTGATGGCGGCGTTGCAGCTGACCGGCGAGGCGGGTGCGATGCAACTGCCGAAGGCGGATCGGGCGGCGGTGTTCAATATGGGCGGGGCGGCGGTGGCCAACTACGCGTCGGTGCTGGAGGTCGCGTGATGGGGACCCCGTCGACTCGGGCGATGAATCTCGCGCATCTGCTGACCCAGACCGCGCGCCGCTTCGGCGACCGGGACGCCCTCGTCCACGGGGACATCCGCTGGACGTGGCGGGAACTGGACGATCGGGTGTCGCGGCTGGCGGCGGAATTGCGCGCGCGGGGGATCCGGTCCGGCGACTGCGTGATGCTGCACAGCCCGAATCATCCGGAGTTCGTGCAGGCGATGCTGGCCACCTGGCGCGCCGGAGCGGTACTGGCCCCTACGAACTTCCGGCTCACGGCCGCCGATGTGGCGGTGATCGCGGGCGTCTGTACACCGCGACTGCTGCTGGTCCACGAGAGCCTGACCGATCAGGTGCCCGAGATCGCGGCCGCCGGGGGGCTGGACTGCGGCACGATGACCATCGCCGGCAACGGCCCGGACGCGGTCGCCGCGATACCCGCGGACGGGCCCCGGCTGGGCGACCAGGACGTCACGGTCGGGCAGCACGCCTGGTACTTCTTCACCTCCGGGACCTCGGGAACACCGAAAGCGGCCGTGCTCACCCATGAACAGATGGGTTTCGTGACGCTCAACCACCTCTGCGATCTGATGCCGGGCACCGGCGTCGGCGATGTCTCGCTCGCGGTGGCGCCACTGTCGCACGGCGCCGGGATCCATCTGCTGCCACAGATCGCGCGCGGCGCGCGCACGGTCATTCCCGTCGCCGCGGGACTCGACGGCGACGAGGTGTGGCGGCTGGTGGAGCAGGAACGGGTGAGCAATATGTTCACCGTGCCGACCATCCTCAAAATGCTCGCCGAGCACCCGGCCGCGCGGGTCCGCGACCATTCCTCGCTGCGGTACGTGATCTATGCCGGGGCGCCGATGTACGTCACCGACCAGGAATACGCGCGCGCCGTGCTCGGGGACGTGCTGGTGCAGTATTACGGCCTGGGCGAGGTCACCGGCAATATCACCGTGCTCCCGCCGGACGCCCACGACCATCCCCGGCCGGCGGGCGTGGAGTTCGGGACGTGCGGGTTCCCGCGCACCGGTATGCAGGTCAGCATCCAGGCCGAGGACGGCGCGGAGATGCCCGCGGGCGTACCGGGAGAGATCTGTGTGGCCGGACCGGCTGTCTGTCACGGGTATCTCGACAATGCGGCCGCGAACGAATCGGCGTTCCGCGACGGCTGGTTCCGCACCGGCGATCTCGGCATGCTCGATGACACCGGCTACCTGTACGTGACCGGCCGGGCCTCGGATATGTACATCTCCGGCGGTTCGAACATCTTCCCGCGCGATATCGAGGAGAAACTGCTCCAGCACCCGGATGTGGGCGAGGCGGCGGTCCTGGGCATGCCGGATCCCAAGTGGGGCGAGATCGGCGTGGCGGTCTGTGTCGCCCGGCCGGATACCGCCGTCGACGGCGACGCGGTGCGCGAGTTCCTGCGGACGAAACTGGCGGGTAACAAAGTGCCGCGGCATGTCGTGGTCTGGCGGGAACTGCCCAAATCCGGTTACGGCAAGATCGTCAAACGCACCTTGCGGGAGATGCTGCTGACGCAGGGCTGGCCACCGGCGGCCGAGGAGCCGGGAGCCGATACCGAGGTGAGCGCGGGAGCCGCTCGATGACGGCCGCGGTCGATCGGCGGACGGATTTGATGCGCGCGCTGGGCGGACTCGCCGGCGACATCGTGATCGACGACCCCGGGATCGTTGCCGCGTACCGGCGCGACGAGTCGCGGTTCACCGAGGCCGGCATGCCCTTCGCCGTGCTCACCCCGCGCAGCACCGACGAGGTCGCCGCCTGTCTGCGGGCCTGCCACGAACTCCGGGTTCCCGTGGTCACCCGCGGGGCGGGCAGCGGGTTGAGCGGTGGCGCGAACGCCGTATCGGATGGGGTGGTGCTGTCGCTGCACCGGATGAACGCCATCCTCGCGATCGATCCGGTCGAACGGCTCGCCGTGGCCCAGCCCGGGGTGGTGACCGGGGAGCTGCGTGCGGCGGTCGCCGCACAGGGGCTGCTGTATCCGCCGGATCCCGGGTCGGTGGCCTTCTGCACGCTCGGCGGCAATGTCGCCACCGGCGCGGGCGGAATGTGCTGTGTGAAATACGGGGTGACCGGCGACTTCGTGGAAGCGCTGGAGGTCGTACTCGCCGACGGGCGGGTACTGCGGACCGGCACCCGCACCGTGAAGGGCGTCGCGGGGTACGACCTGACCGGGTTGCTCGTGGGGTCGGAGGGGACCCTGGGTGTGATCACCGAGATCACCGTGCGGCTCGTTCCGGCGCCCGGACCGGCCGCGACCCTGGTGGCCTCCTTCGCCGATCTGGCCGCGGCCGGGTCCGCGGTGGCCGCGATCACCGCGGCCGGGGTGTCGTGTTCGGCGGTGGAGATCCTGGACCGGACCACCCTGCGGGCCGTGGACGCGCACGCGAAGATGGGGTTGGGTGAGGCCGCGGCGATGCTGCTGGAGGCACGGCGGCTCGCGCTGCCGGCCCTGGAACGCCTCGGTGACTGGCTGCTCGACGACGTCTGTGTTCCGCGGGCGGAAGTCGTGGCACTGATCGAGGCCGTGGAGCGGGTCGCCGCGGAGACGGGCCTGACGATCGGCGTGTTCGGCCACGCCGGCGACGGGAACCTGCATCCGCCGATCATCTTCGACCGCGGCGACGCCGATTCGGTCGCCGCGGCCACCGCCGCCTTCGACGCCGTCACCGCGGCCGCGCTCGCACTCGGCGGCACCATCACCGGAGAACACGGGGTGGGCCGCCTCAAGGCGACCTGGCTCACCCGTGAACTCGACCCGGTCAACGCCTCGATCCAGCGTGAACTGCGTCGGACGTTCGACCCCCGCGCCATCCTGAACCCCGGCGTGGTGCTGTGACCCGTTCGGCCCGGACCGGTGCGATGCCGGACCGGGCCGGGCGTGCGAGACTGGCCGGGTGAACGGGGAGAAGGAAGTCCGCGCCGACCGTACTCGCTCCACCAGTGCCACGCGGCCTCCCGATCGGGGGGACGTCTTCGGTTCCGGCGTGTTGTGGCTGGCCAAATGGGCGGTATGCGTTGTCGCCATCGCGGCCGGGGCCTGGGTTCTGGGGTTCCTGGCGGCCCGGCTGTGGGTGGTCCTGTTGCCGGTGCTGCTCGCGATCGTGGTTTCCACGGTGCTCTGGCCGCCCACCCGCCTGCTGGTGAAAGCCGGGTTGCCGCCGGCCGCGGCGGCCTCGCTCACGCTGATCGGTTTCATCGGCGTGCTCGCGGGCGGTATCGCGTTGATCGTGCCCTCGGTCGTGGATCAGGTACCCGAACTCTCCGACAAGGCCACCACGGGTATCAACACGGTCCGGGACTGGTTGCAGGGCCCCCCGTTGAACATCCGCGACGAACAGCTGAACTCGGCCGTCGACGCGGTGGTGTCGCGCGTGCAGTCCAGTGCCGAACAGATCGCCTCCGGTGTCTTCACCGGAGTCAGCACCGCCACCTCCGTGCTGGTCACCATTTTCCTGGTGCTGATCCTCAGCTTCTTCTTCGTCAAGGACGGGCCGAAATTCGTTCCTTGGATGCACAAGTTCACCGGCGGGCGCAGCGGCCGGCATTTCGAGGAAGTGCTGGTGCGGGTCTGGGATGTGCTCGGCGGATTCATCCGCACCCAGGCGCTGGTCAGCTTTATCGACGCGTTCTTCATCGGGCTCGGGTTGGTACTGCTCGGCGTGCCGCTGTGGGGTGTGCTCACGGCGCTGACCTTCCTGGGCGGGTTCATTCCCATGGTGGGCGCGTTCGTCGCCGGTGCGCTGGCGGTGCTGGTGGCGCTGGTCGGTAACGGGTTCACCACCGCGCTCATCGTGCTCGTCATCATCATCGCGGTACAGCAGCTCGAGGGGAATGTGCTGCAACCGGTCCTGCAGAGCCGCACGATGAAACTGCACGCGGTCGTGGTACTGCTGGCGGTCACCGGGGGTGGCACCCTGTACGGCATCACGGGAGCGTTCCTGGCGGTGCCGGTGGTCGCCGTGGTGGCCGTGGTGGTCCGCTACATCAGCGAACAGATCGATGTGGCCGTGGCCGAGGCGGATCCGGCCGCGGATGTGGCCGCGGATCCGACGACGCCGGAGGCGGATACCGACAAGGCCGCGGAAGCCGGCCGGTAGCGTCGAGCGCGTGGCTCCGGCTCGCTCACGCGACGCCGAGCAGGGATTCCAGCCCGGCGATATGGGTTTCGAAGACCTGCGCGCGGTCGGTGAAAGTGCCCGCGCCGTACATATCGAAGACATCGAAACTCACGGCGCCGAACAGGGCGCACCAGACGGTGAGGCCGCGCGCCAGAACCCAGTCCGGCACCTCGAGGCCGAATTCGGCCCGTATCCGGACGAAATCATCGGCGAGCGGGCCCATGAGCGGCGGCCGGCCCGTCGTCGGGGGCGTGAGCAGTCCGCGGCGGTGGGCCGCGGCGAAAAGGCCCATCAGCGTCACGATCACGCGGGTGCCCGGGGTGACCGTGCGATCGGCCGGGGCGGCGTACCCGGGGACCGGGGTACCGAACAGCAGGCCGTACCAGGCGGGTTCGGCGAGCGCCCAGGCGCGGACGGTACGCGCGGTGACCCGGAACCGCTCGATCGGATCGTCTGGTGCGGCGGCGAGCGCGGCGTCCACGGCATCGCCCAGCGCGTCGTAACCGTCGACGACCAGCAGGGTCAGCAATTCGTCCCGGCTGCGGACATAGCGGTAGACCGCGGAGGAGACCACGCCCAGGTCGCGGGCCACCGCGCGTAACGACAGGGCGGCGGCGCCGTCGGTGGCAAGATGTGCGCGCGCGATCCGCTTGATATCGATCATGGTCTGGGCCCGGGCGCGGGCACGGGGAGTGGTCATAGGACCACCCTGGCCAATTGAGAGAGCACTGTCAACAGTAGTGAGCATTGCTCCGGACGCGCTGTGTTAATGTTACCGCAAGTCACTGCTGACCATCCGAACCCAAGGAGAAGTCCCATGTCCGAGGCGGCCACGGATTTCGATGTCCTCATCGTCGGCTCCGGGTTCGGTGGCAGTGTCACCGCCCTGCGGCTGATCGAAAAGGGCTATACCGTCGGCGTCCTGGAGGCCGGCCGCCGCTACGCCGACGACGAGCTTCCCAAGACCAGCTGGGATCTGCGCAAATTCCTGTGGGCGCCGAAACTCGGCTGCTACGGCATCCAGCGCATCCACCCCCTGCGCAATGTGCTCATCCTCGGCGGGGCCGGCGTCGGCGGCGGATCCCTCAACTACGCCAACACCCTCTACGTACCGCCGGAGCCGTTTTTCCAGGATCCGCAGTGGCGCGATATCACCGACTGGCGCGGCGAACTCACGCCCTACTACGAGCAGGCGAAGCGCATGCTCGGCGTAGTGCAGAACCCGCATATGACCCCGGCGGACGAAGTCTTCAAACAGGTCGCCGAGGATATGGGCGTCGGCGACACCTTCGTCCGGACTCCGGTCGGCGTGTTCTTCGGTGAGCCCGGCGAAACCGTGGACGATCCGTACTTCGGTGGTGTCGGCCCGGCCCGCACCGGATGCCTGGAATGCGGCGACTGCATGGTCGGATGCAAGTTCGGCGCGAAGAACACCCTCGTCAAGAACTACCTGTATCTGGCCGAACGCGCCGGGGCACAGGTGGTGCCGATGACGACGGTGACCGAACTGCGGCCGCAGCCCGACGGGAGCTGGGTGGTCTCGGCGCAGCGCACCGGCGCCTGGGTGCGCACACAGCGCACCACCTACACCGCCCGCCAGGTCGTGGTCGCCGCGGGCACTCTCGGCACCCAGCGCCTACTGCACGAGATGCGCGACCGCCGGGTCCTGCCGGAACTGTCCGATCGGCTCGGCCTGCTCACCCGCACCAACTCCGAATCGATCGTCGGCGCCGCGACCAAGAAACTCACGCCGGGCCAGGACTTCACACGGGGCGTCGCGATCACCTCGTCGATCCATCCCACCCCCGACACCCATATCGAGCCGGTGCGCTACGGGCGGGGTTCCAATGCGATGGGCTTGTTGCAGACCCTCATGGTCGACGGTGGCGGCCGGGTGCCGCGCTGGCTGCGCTTCCTGGGTACCGCACTACGTCATCCCCTGCTGCTGCTCAGCTTCCTGAGCGTCCGCAACTGGAGCGAGCGGACCATCATCTCGCTGGTGATGCAGCACCTGGACAACTCCATCACCACCTACACCACCCGCGGACTCTTCGGCCGCAAACTGACCAGCAAACAGGGGCACGGCGAGCCGAACCCGACCTGGATCCCGGCCGGCAACGAGGCCACCCGCCGGGTCGCCGAACACATCGGCGGCACCGCGGGCGGTACCTGGGGCGAAGTGTTCAACATCCCGCTGACAGCGCATTTCCTCGGCGGTGCCGCCATCGGCGCCGACCGCCACAGCGGGGTGATCGACGCCTACCACCGGGTCTTCGGCTACCCGACCCTCAGCGTGGTGGACGGCGCCGCGGTCTCGGCGAACCTGGGGGTCAATCCGTCCCTGACCATCACCGCGCAGGCCGAACGCGCCGCCGCGTACTGGCCGAACAAGGGCGAACAGGACCCTCGCCCCCCGCAGGACGCGCCGTACCGGCGGATCACCCCGGTGGCGCCGAAATCCCCGGTGGTCCCGGAGTCGGCACCCGGCGCGCTGCGGTTGCCGATCACGCCGGTGACCGATCCGGCCGCGAGCTGAACCGGGCCTCAGCCCTTGAAGTAGACCAGCTGATGGCTGGTCGCCAGCAGCGTGCCGTCGTGACCCCACAGATGCGCGATCTGATCGAAGTGGCCGTGCCCGAAGCGGTTCGCGCGGGCGCGGCCCAGCAGATATTCGGTGCCCTGGGCGACCAGTTCTTCGGCGGTGGCGTGGAAATAGACGGTGAGCGAGATGGTGCCGGCCGGTAGATAGCGGCCGCGCCGCAGGAAGACCCGGGGATAGAACGCGTCCGACATGGCGGTGAGCGAGGCGAAATCCAGCGGCCGGGCCGGGGTGTCGCGCAGCCACAGGGTGCTCACCGAATCGGGGTTCTCCGAAACCTCGGCGCTGGGCTCGACCTCAGGGATCGCGCCGGCGACGAACCGCAGATCGTAGTTGCGGCCCCAGGCGATGAAGTCGGGGAAGATCTGCGGTACCACGTCGTCGGCGTCCGGCGCCGGCACCGACGGCATGCTCAGCTCGAGGTCCGACCAGGTGTCGCGACGGATACCGAAGACCGCGGTCGCGGTGGTGGTGACCGTGCCGTCCTGGGTGAGTTCGAGCTGCCAGTGCTGATTCGTGCGATTGGTGCGGACCGGCCGTGCGGTGATCTCGAAGGAGCCGTCGGCAATGGGGCCCGCGTAGTTCACCGTCAGCGACAGCGGATCACCGATCCGTTCGGGGTGCCGTTCGATCGCGCGCAGCAGCGCCGCCGCGGTGACGCCGCCGAATGGGCCGACCATATTGGCGTAGTCGGGGCAGGTGTGACCGGCCAGCTGGTGCGCGTCGGTGTACTCCACGGCGATGGCCGTATCGAAGGGATGGGTCAGCGCATCGATCCCGGTCAACGAATCCTCCAGCAGAATTGGGCCGCTCTCCACGGCGAAACGATAATAAGTATGACAACATACATAGTAATCAGCGGGCAAGAGGGAGCAGCGCATGCCACGACCGAAGGATCCCGAGGGGCCCCGGGCGGCCATGATCGACAGCGCGATATCACTGATCCGGCGGCGCGGAGTCGCGGCGGTCTCGTTCACCGACGTACTTCAGGCCAGTGGCGCACCGCGCGGATCGGTCTACCACCACTTCCCCGGCGGCCGGGCACAGCTGATGGCCGAGGCCACCGAGGCCGCGAGCAGCCGGGTGACCACGGGAGTCACCAGGGCACTGACGGCGCCCCAGACCTCGGCGGCCCTCCGCGCACTCGCCGATATGCTGGCCCGCGGCCTGGACAAACACGACTACGCGCTCGGCTGCCCGATCGCCGCCGCCGCACTCGGCAACGAACCCGGCGCCGTCGCCGCCGCCGGATCGGCGTTCGAGACCCTGCGCGAGCTCGTCGCCGGGAAACTCGTCGAGGACGGGGCCCCGCCGGAGCGGGCCCGCTCGATCGCGCTACTGGTGATCAGCGCGCTGGAAGGCGCGCTGATCGTCGCCCGCACCGAACGTGGACCGGCCGCACTGGACACGGTGGTCGAGGAGTTGAGCGAGATCTGCCGGGCCGCGACCGGCGACCGATAGACAGCTCACTCCACCGCGCGGGTCTTGATGGCGTCACGCGAGATGAACACGTCGTATTCGCCGGGTGTCGCGATCACCGCGTTACCGTAGGCCGCGCGGACGAACGGCGAAGTGAACCAGCGGTTCTCGCTCATATCCTCGAAGAAATCGCGATCGCCGCCGTTGAGGAAGATGTGGTTCTGCCGGGTGGCCACCCCATCGAGCCGCTGCCCGTACAGGCGCGAGACCTTGTACCCGGAATGGAAGCCCAGGGCGTTGACCCACGGCTCCAGCTCCACCAGCTGCGCCTGCAGTACCCACATATCGCCCTCGACCCGGTGCGTACTGCGCTCGGTGGTGCCACCGTCGGTGTCGAACAGCGTCAGCTGTACCTCGAGCTGGTGTTCCGCCCCGGAAACCGGCGCCACCACCACATGCGCCGCCCGCACCTCCCCTGTCAAGCCCAGATAGGTCTGGACGAGTGTGGCGATCCACAGCACCAGCGCCGCGGCGACCAGAAGTAGCGCGCCACCGGCGCCCCGTGCGATGAGAGCCCGCGGCCCCCTCTTGCGCAATGCGAACAACGCCGAAACCAGCAGCGCCACACCGAGGATGATCGCGAGGATCGAACCGGCCTGCAGCACCCCGAAATCCACCGGGTAACTCATGCGCAGGTTATACCCCGGCGGCGCGCGAAGTCACCCGCGAACGCAGTTTTCCGATCGGTCCGCGCGCTGCCGCGAAGTCGCCTCGCGGCCGGCGCCGCTCTCGTATGTTGGCGGGTACACGAGATCGAAAGGTGCGAAGGTGACAGAAGTCAGTGCGGACTATGTGATCGTCGGCTCGGGATCGGCGGGAGCCGTGCTCGCGAATCGGCTCAGCGCGGACCCGGGCCGCTCGGTGATCCTGCTCGAGGCCGGCCCTGCCGACAAGGACAAACTCATCCACATACCGGCCGCCTTCGCCAAACTCTTCCGTACCCCCTACGACTGGGACTATCTCACCGAACCCCAGCCGCAGCTCGGCGATCGGCGGATCTACTGGCCCCGCGGCAAGACCTTCGGCGGCTCGTCCTCGCTCAACGCCCAGATGTGGGTGCGCGGCTTCCGCGCCGACTACGAGGAGTGGTCGGTGGCCGGAGGTCCGGAATGGGGCTTCGACCGGGCGGTCGAACAGTTCCGTTCGATCGAGGACGTCGAGGGCGCGACCGCGCCCGACCACGGTACCGGCGGCCCGCTGCACATCTCCCGCCAGCGCAGTCCGCGCCCGTCGACCGCTGCCTACCTGCGAGCGGTGGCCGAGCGCGGTTACCCCGTGGAGGAACCGAACCTGCCCGAACCGCAGGGGTTCAGCCAGACCATGGTCACCCAGTACAAGGGGAAGCGCTGGAGCACCGCCGACGCGTTTCTGCGGCCGGCGCTGAAACGGCGCAATCTCGAGGTGTACGCCGAAGCGACCGCGACCCGGGTCCTGTTCGACGGGGATCGCGCCATCGGTGTCGAGTACGCGCGCGGCGGCCGCATCCACACGGTGACGGCCCGGACCGAGGTGGTGCTCTGCGGCGGCGCGATCAACAGCCCGCAACTGCTCATGCTCTCGGGTATCGGCGATCGCGCCGAACTCGAACGCCACGGGATCGCGGTCCGCCACCACGCGCCGGAGGTCGGCGCCAACCTGCAGGACCATCTGGTCACCGGACTCGGTTACGGCGTGGACACCGATTCCCTGTTCGACGCCGAGAAACCGGCCCAGCTGATCAACTACCTGGTGCGCCATCGCGGCATGCTCACCTCGAACGTCGGGGAAGCGTACGGATTCCTCCGCAGCCGCCCCGAGCTGGAACACCCCGATCTCGAACTGGTCTACGCGCCCGCGCCGTTCTACCACGAGGGGCTGGTCGAGCCGACCGCCCACGGCGTCATCCTCGCCGCCGTCCTGGTGCGCCCGCACAGTCGCGGCACCATCACCCTGGCCTCCGGCGATCCGCTGGCCAAGCCGGTGATCGATCCGAAGTACCTCTCCGATGAACAGGGCATCGACCGCGCCGCGTTGATGACCGGGCTGCGGTACTGCGCCGAGATCGCGGAGACCGAGGCCATGCGCGAGGTGCTGGGTCCGCTCTGCTATCCGCCGGACGCACCCGCCGACGGCGCTTCGGAAGCCACCCGCGCGCTGGCACTCAACGGCTATTCGCACACCCTCTACCATCCGGCCGGTACCTGCCGGATGGGCTCGGACGAGAACAGCGTGGTGGATCCGCAACTGCGGGTGCGCGGTGTGCGCGGACTCCGGGTCGCCGACGCCTCGATCATGCCGGTACTGGTGCGCGGACACACCCACGCGCCGAGTGTGCTCATCGGCGCCCGGGCGGCCGATTTCCTCACCCGCGGTTAGACCGCGGCGCCACCGGCCCGGGCGCGGTACCGGGCCGGTGGCGGCCCGCCGGATGAGCTGTGCGGTGGGCTCACCCGGCGGGCGTACTGCCGCCGCGCGGACGAGGGGACACCGGTTGTGAGGCGGACAACCGGTGCGACATCCGCGGCGGCCGTGTGCGCTCCGAGCCGACCGGTGGAGTCGGGCCGGCCGGGCTCCGGAGCGCACTCGTCTACGCGCCGGTCACAGCTTGCCGCCGCCGCCGATCAGCCACGGATTGAAGGTGCACTGCAGCGCCGGGAACCGGGCGGGGTCGAGCGCCCGCAGCGCGATGGACAGCGCCCGTGGGGAGTACATCACCGTCAGGTGATCCGAGAGATCCTGTTCGCAGCCGTCTTGCAGAGTGATGTTGCGGACCGTCGCACCGGGGCCCGGGTGCAGGAAGGTCAGATCGTAGGGGGTGGTCACCTCGTCGTAGCGCGTGCCCACGACGGTGTAATCCACGCCCGGCACCGTATCGCCGCCGGCATTGAGTTCGTCGACGAAATCCGAGCCGACCGTCTGCTGGATACCGGAGTGGCCGACGAAGATCTCGATGAAACCGAGGACATCGATACCGAAATTGTTGATGGCCCGGCCCAGCGCCCCGATACCGTCGAGAGTGGTCCCGTGATGGGTGGCGCCGAAGGTGATCAGCTTGTCCACTTTGTCCGCGCCACCTTCGAACTTCGTGTACCAGTTGGCCATCGAACCGCCCTGCGAGTGGGCGATCACATCGACCTCCGCCGCGCCCGTCGCCGCGAGCACCCGGTCGACGAAAACAGCGAGCTGTCTCGCCGAATCCTGGATGTACCCGGTGCCCATGGTGCCGGGCAGCACCGACCCGACGCCCCCACCCTGGACGAAGTTCGACCGACCGTAGTTGAAGGTGAAGGTGCAGAAGCCCGCCTCCTTCAACGGCTGCCCCATGAAAGCGAACCCGTTGTAGGCGTTCATCCAGGTGCCGTGGACGAGCAGTACCGGATGTGGATGTTCGGCGGTGGGTTTGCAGTTCCAGTCGTTGGCGCCCGGAGGTGCCGCGTCGCCGTGCGCCAGCCCGTAGCCGAAGGCGGCCAGCCACGCGGTCTGCGACGGTCCGTAGCCGACGGTATCGGAGGCGTATCCGCCCGACAGACCGGAGCTGCTGCCCGAGCCGCCGTAGCAGTCTCCGGACCCGTTACCGGACCCGGCGCCGCTGCCGGAGTGACAGGCCGAGCCGCTCGCACTGCCGGTGCCGGCCACCGGTTGCCCGGTGCGGCCGGCCGCGATATAGGCGGCGAGATCCTGTTCGGTCGGCGCCGGCGCGGGCTCCGCCTGCGCGCCGGTACCGGCGAGTCCGCAGACGAGCACCGCGGCGGCCAGCACCACCGCCGACCGCAGCCGGGCAGGTTTCAGTCTTGTCATCGGGGGCCTTCCTGGAGAACATCACTGTCCGATTCGCCTGCCGCCGTGCTCTTTTCCGGCAGGCGAGCTGCGCCGACAGTACGGGCGCCGAAACCGTTTCCGGCAGAACACAATCAGGAACTGGAGAACTCACGAACCACGGATAACGGATTTGGCGGCCATCACAGAGCGATGCACTCCGGGGTTTTCCGGCGGAATACTTTTTCGACGATCCCGGATCGGCGCGTTCGGGTGTATTCCGCCACGGTTGGATCGGCACGATGCCGTGAATTTTCTCCCCACGGCCGGGCATTCGACCGCGCCCACCGGCCCTCGCCCTGAAGGCCGCCACCCGGCACCGGATTCCACACCGGACGCGCCGCGGCGGCCGGGGACCCGCCGGCCCATATATCGAAAAGCTCGAGGACGTGTCCCTCGATTCACGAATTCTGCGGAATTTCCAGAGCAGCGCTCAGCGTGGGCCAGCTACGATGCAATTGCACTTCGAAATCCGGCCAGGAATGCGTTCCCGCGGGGAGATAATCCACCACGGCGGGAATATGGAGCTCGGCGAGACGGCCGGCGAATCGTTGCGTGCACAGATGAGCGCCCGATTCCAGCAGCGAACCGCCCCCGAGCAGAACCGCCAGAATTTCCGGGCTGTCCCCGATCGACATCAGCGCGGCATCGCTGGGGGAACCGTTGGCCACCGACACATAGATTCGGGTGCCGCGCAATGTGTCCGCGCCCAGCAGACTGTCGTGGGCGAGCCACTCCGGCGACGCGGGCGGGCCGAACAGATTCTCCGGATTGCCGCCACGCGAGGCCACCGTCATGGTCGTCACCGCCCGGCCCAGCTGATCGGAGGTGGAGTAGCAGCCGCTCATCCCGGCGACGCCCCGGTAGAAACCCTGATGCCGCTGCGTCAGCATCATCGCCGCCTGCGCGCCCATGGACACACCGGCGATCGCCCGGGTTCCGTTGGAGCCCAAGTACTTCTCGACAATGGGGGGTAGTTCCTCGGTGAGAAAGGTCTCCCAGCGGTTCAGGCCCAACGCGGCGTCCACCCGGAGCCAGTCGGCGTACATACTCGCCGTCCCGCCGGTGGTCAGCACCACGTCGACCGGCTTGTCGGCGAAGAATTCGGCCGCGCCGCCCTTGGTCAGCCAACCGGAGGTCGGGCCGCCGTCCACGCCGTCGAGGAGATACAGGGTGGGCCGCGGCGCCGGACCGGAGCCGATCAGGGTGTCGATCGCGATCTCGCGGCCCATGGCGGCCGACCGGATGTGCAACCGGATCCGCCGATCGGCGAGCACCTGCACGCGCAGCAACCGGCCGCCGGGCTCCTGTGCGCTCGTGGCCGGGCCGGCCGGCACGGGAGGCGGCGGGTCCGCCGCGGCCGCCGGCGCCACCGCGGTGGCGAGCACGCCCAGTACGGCCAAGGCGGAAACGACCGAGAACCGTGCTTTCATCTCATACCTCGCAGCAACGCTCACGCACCCGGCTCAGCCATCACGCGGCTCCCGGTGCGCCCGGACGGGACCGCGGACCCGCCGCGGCGAGCGGACGCGGCAGCCGGTGCACTCGCATGGCATCCGCCACCGTGCCGTCCCGTTCGGGGGTCGCATCGTCGGTTATCCGGTACAGGCCCGGAGGTTGCCCGCCGGCCCGGAGCCGGGCCAGGACGTCATGGGTGCGGCCCGCCAGTTCCGGCACCTCCGCGGTGGCGCCCGCGGCGACCGTTGCCATGGGACGCACCTCCGCGGCCTCGGCCACCAACTGCAGCACCTCGGCGCTCATCAGGCCCGCCGCGGTGCGATCGTCCGGGCCGGATCGGTCCGTTTCCAGCGGGATCAGCACCGTACCGCCGTCGGCACGCAGCAGCGACAGCGCCCGCGATCCCAGCGGAGTGCCCAGCGCGGCCTGTACCCGGCGCAACTTCCGGCGCGCCGCCGAATCCGCGGCGGGGCCGCCGCCTCGCTCCTCGGCGTGCGGCGGGAGCGCCAGCGCCACCACCTGGTAGGCCGGCGCCACCCGGAAACCGGACCGTTTCGCCAGTGCGGCCACGCCGTGCCCGCTCAGCAAGGCGGCCACCATGGTCTGCGCCGAGGTCTGATGCTCCCGCGCGACGACCCGGTGCTCGTCCAGATACGCCGCCGCGGCGGCGGTGGTCACCACCTCCACCACCCGGACCAGCAGCCGGGTCCCGTCCACCATGGCCTCGGCCCGCAATGCCGCGGCGGCGATCCGCTCGGCCAGGAATTCCACTGCGTCCCGGGCACATTCGTGGCAGGCGGTGAGCACGGTTTCCAGTGCCACCCCCTCGCGCGCCCAGCGCACCGCCGCGGTCACCACCGCCGGTGGCGCGGCGGCGGGAGCGGCGGGTTCGGGCGCGAGAACTTCGGCGATATCGGCGAGACAGCGCCGCACTGTTGTGGCCACATCCGCGGTCGCTCCGAAACGGTCGGGGCGCCGCAGATGCGCCACGAGTTCGGTTTCCAGATCCGTGCTCCCGGAATCGGCTCTACTGCCCACCATAACTACCGAACAGTAACCTCTCTCGCGGCCGGTCGATACGATCTACCGGGACTCCGGAGAGTTCATCAGCGGCCGGCCCGCGCTTTGGGTTCGATCACAAGACGGTAACGAGTTGCCCCCGGGGAACGCAAAACTCGGGCAATTCGGTGCGACGACCGGCGAACCGCCGCGGGCACCGAGACCGGTCAGCGCCCGGCGCCGCCCGGGTCCCGGCGGGCGGGCTGATCCATGATCCGAGGCTGGCGCCGGCGCAGAGCCGTCAGCAGGCCCGGCGTGTACTCCGGCGGCGCCGCGTGCACCGACAGTTGATTGGCGACCGCGCGGTAGGCGTCCAGGTCCGCCTGCTTGTCGAGATAGAGAGCCCCGGTGAGCTGCTGCAAATAGACGATATCGGGAAGATCCGCCTCGGCGAACCGCAGATAGGTGAACGCACCGTCGGCCAACGCCGGGCCGCCCACGTGGTCGGCCAGGATCTGTACCGTGATGTGCGGCTGCCGGGCCGCGGCCAGCAGCCGGTCCATCTGCGCACCCCATATCCTCGAACCGCCGATGCGGCGGATCAGCGCGGCCTCCTCCACGATCAGCCACAGATGCGGTGGATGCGGCCGGTCGAGGATGTGCTGGCGGCGCATCCGCAGTGCCACCCGCCGTTCGATCGCGTCCTCCGGCTCCCCCGGATGCGCCAGCGTCAGCAAGGCGCGCGCATAGTCCGGCGTCTGTAGTAGCTCCGGCACGGCGCGCGGTTCGTAACAGCGGATCACCTGGGCGGCCTGCTCGAGACCCAGGTACATATCGAACCATTTCGGCAGCCAGTCGTTGTCGCGGTGCCACCACCCGGAGGTATTGGCCTGCCGGGCGAGTTCCTGGAACGCGTCGAGCTCCTCGGAATCGGTCACCCCGTACAGCTCGAGCAGATCGACCAGATCACGTTCGCGGATACTGGTGCGGCCCAGCTCGAGTCGGCTGATCTTCGAATCCGATCCACGGATGTGATCACCGGCCTGCTCCCGGGACAACCCGCTGGCCTCGCGCAGCCGTCGTAACCGGCCACCGAGCACCATCCGCAGCACTGTCGGCCCACCGTCGGTCGCGGCTCGCGCCGTGAACGCCGGGCCGGCCGAGGTCTCCGCCTCCAACGCCGATCGCATTCCAGAAGCACCCATTATTCGAGTTTCGCATGGGAGCGGTGCCGGAGACCAAACGAAACACCCGTGGCGTGAACGACATTCACCGGAGAGCAGACCCACGAGCGGACTCGCCGAATCGGGTGTTGCGACGCGAGTCATCCCCGCCGTCCCGCTGCGGAAGCACGACCCCCGGGCGTGAACGTGGTGAACCGCACCGAGCCCGGGACGCGGCCTGCTGTGAATTCCCCAGACCCGCAACCGGAACATGTTCTCAGCAATGGTGCGAACTTACTGTGGCACACAACGGCGCCGACGGGGACGCCTGGAAGGAGACGCGGATCTTGGATGCCACGACACCGGCCACTGCCGAACGCGACGACATCGCCCGCGACCGCCTCACCCGCCGGATCACGGTGTACTTCGACGACAGCGCCGCGGGCAGCACCCTCGTTCTGGAGTACGCGGCGACCACTGCCGAAGCCTGGGAATTCACCTCCGCCGCATTGCACGCGGGACTCACCGTGACGGTGGACAACAAGATCAGGCCCGGTCTGCGCCGACTACCCTGTCACAGTTTGTGGCGCTGAGCCGCCGGCCGGGCGCGGCGCGCGCCGCACTCATCGGTACATCCGCGCCCTAGTGGCACGACCCTCTAGGCTCGGAGGCAGCCGGCGCGACGGGCGGGCCGGCTCCGAGGCGCAGGAGCGAGTATGCCGATCGAATCCGCGGTCCGCGCGGCCGGCGTATTGGCGATCCTCTCGGCGCTGGCCGCCACCGGATGCGCCAGTTCGAACTCCCGTATCGGGTCCGGCAGTGCGCCCGCGGCCACCACGACGACCACGATCACGGCGCCGACGGCCACCACCCCGACGACGCGCCCCACTCCCACGGTCGATCCGTACGCCGGGCAGCCCCTGATCGATCACCTCGAGTGGACCGAGAACGCCGACGGTCCACGACTCAGGGTCCACCCGACCCGGGCGGGCCGCGACACCACCTTTCCCGGATCCGACCTCCGTGCCTGGCGGGAGATCCGTACCGCCGACCCGGCCGCCGACACCCCGGGCATGTGGGATCAGTTCCGCTGCCACTGGGAGTGGGCCCGACTCATCGCCCCGGACAAACCCACCTGGAATCTCGAACCCTGGCGGCCGCCGGTGGGCTACGACGCGACCGTCGACGCCGCCTGCAATCCCGGTGGACCCGAACGCTGATCACGAAAGGACCTCGTATGCGCATCGTCATCGCCGGTGGACACGGCAAGATCGCCCTCCTGCTCGCCGAACTCCTCACCGGCCGGGGACACAGCGTCATCGCGTTGATCCGCAATGCCGCTCATGCCCCCGAGGTGTACGCGACCGGCGCCGAATCCGTGGTCCTGGATCTGGAACAGGCGGTGGTGACCGACCTGGCCGCGACCGTCCAGGGGGCGGACGCAGTGGTTTTCGCGGCCGGCGCCGGGCCGGGCAGTGGTGTCGCCCGTAAGTACACCGTCGATCGCGACGGCTCGGTCCTGCTCGCCGAGGCCGCGGAACGGGTGGGGACCCGCCGCTTCCTGCAGGTCTCGGCAATGGGTGCGGGACTGGCCCCGTCCGCCGGCACCGACGAGGTGTGGGCCGCTTATATCGACGCCAAGAGCCAGGCCGAGGACGATCTGCGCGGCCGTGACCAGGACTGGACAATCCTGCGCCCCGGCCGGCTGCTCGACTCCCCCGGTACCGGTTCGGTCACGCTGGCGCCGCCGCGGCTGGACCGGGGAGATATCCCGCGCGCGGATGTGGCCGCGGTACTCGCCGCACTGCTCGAGGCGGACCATACTGCCGGGCGCACCCTGGATCTGGTCACCGGCAGCACACCGATCGAGGCCGCGGTCGCCGCGTTGGCACGCTGATTCCCGGCACCGAAAACCGTTCAGAGGCAGGTAATCGATCGTGCAGATGTACTTGCATTTGAAAGCACCCGAGACCTAGACTCTTCCCACACCGCTATACAGGGGAAAACAAGGGGAGGCCGCGTGAGTGAGCCGACGACACCATTCGCCAGTGGCTTACTGCCGCACCTGCGGGAGAGTCCGGCGAATCCGACCCGATTCGCAACTACTCCAGCAAGAATCGATCCCGCCCCGATCGGCAAGCCGGCGAACGGTATTGATATGACGACATTCGGCCTCCACAGCGGCCACCCACTCGGCGATTCGACGCGCGAGAGCGCCGTGGAATTCGTTATCGACGCAATCGAATCCACCGGTGCGGCGACGCGTGACGATTTCGACATCGATCAGATCGTCACCACCGCCCACGCGTTGGCGGACGACTGGGATTTCCGGTCGCTGCGGCCGGATACCTTCTGGCGCGTCGCATCCACCTTCATCCGGGCCTGACGCAACTCCGCCCCGCTTGCCGTCTCGGTATCGAGACGGCAAGCGGGGCGGCGCCTTTCGCTACACGACCCGGCCTCACAGGCCTTTCGTATAGTCCGCGATGATCTTGCGTGACTCCTCCGGCGGCGCTGCCTGCACACTCAACCGGTCCATCACCGACAGGTACAGCGCCAGATCCTCACGCCGGTCCAGGTACAGCGCGCTGGTCAACTGTTCGAGGTAGACGATATCGGGAAGCTCGGTCTCGGCGAAGCGGAGAATGGTGAAAGAGCTTCCCGCGGCAGCATGTTCGCCCGCGGAGAAGGGGACCACCTGGATCGTCACATTCGGCAGCCGGGTCAGATCCAGCAGATGTTCCATCTGCGCCCGGTGCACTTCCCGGCCACCGACAGGGCGGTGCAGTGCCGCTTCGTCGAGTACCGCCCAGATGACCGGCGGGTCGGCACGATGCAGGATTTCCTGCCGGCGCTGACGGAACGCCACCCGGCGATCGGTATCGGAATCCTCATAACCGAGCGTTACCACCGCGCGGGCGTAATCCGGTGTCTGCAACAGACCGGGCACGAGGTGCGATTCATAGGTACGGATCTTGCTGGCGGCCTGCTCCAGACCGAGGTACGTGCCGAACCAGGGTGGCAGCAGATCGCCGTAGCGGTGCCACCATCCTGGTTCGTTCGCTTTACGCGCGAGTTCGAGAAAGCTCTCCCGCTCTTCCGGATCGTCGACGCCGTACAGCGTCAGCAGATCCCGGATATCCCGCTCTTTGAAACTCGTCCGGCCCAGCTCGAGCCGGCTGATCTTCGCATGGGAACCGCGGATGGCGTCACCCGCGGCTTCTCGGGTGATCTTCTTGCTCTCGCGCAGTTTGCGTAACTGGCCGCCCAGAGCGATACGTAGAACCGTGGGGCCGCGTTCCGCCTCGACGGATTGCCTACCACCACGGTTCTCGGGCTCTGCGATCATGGAGTCGTCTCCGATTTCGGGTTAACCCACGGTGCGCCGCTCAACGGATCGGGCGCACCACGCCGACGGCCCATGTTACCTCTCAACCCGCCAGATCGTCGAACTCTCCGGCTTTGGCGCCCAGCAGAAAAGCCTCGATCTCCGGGCGCGTGTAGAAGATCACCCCACCGTCGGGGAAGCGCGAGTTACGCATGGCCACCAGATCGTTGGCCGCCTCGGCGAACTCGACACAGTTCCCGCTCGGGTTGCTGAAGGTGCTCTTCCGCCAGGCTCCGATCACCTGGTTCGTTACTTCCGACATAGGACCCACTCCTTGCTCATGGTCGCTGACGCCACTGTCGCATACCGTCGGTCCTTACAGATGCAAACGCAGGTGTTCTTGCATCTGCACCGACATCAGGACGATAGCACGAAGTTCGCCACGCCGCGTTCACAGACCCCCGGCACCGGCGACCATGCCCCTGACCTGCGCTCGAACGCCGGAGGCGGAGTCGTCTCGCACTGCGCCGAGTGACGGGACCGGCCGCGGCGAGTCTTGTACTGTCACAGTGGACATCGGTGTCACCAGCAGTCGGGCCCACCGCCGGCCTCCGCGCCGGCGCGCTCCGACCATGACCGCCCAGGAGTCCGCCATGTCCGACGAGCACAGGCCCGCGATCCGCACCGATATCCCGCACTCCGCCCGCATCTGGAACTACTGGATGGGCGGCAGGGACTACTACGAGGTCGATCGCATCGCCGGTGACGCCGGGATCGCGGTCGATCCGGAGATCACCACCATGGCCGTCCGATCCCGGCAGTTCCTCATCAGAGCCGTGCGATTCCTGGCCGCGGAGAAGGGAATTCGCCAATTCCTCGATATCGGCACCGGCCTGCCGACCATGCAGAACACGCACGAGGTGGCCCAGCGGATCGCGCCGGAATCCAAGATCGTCTACGTCGACAACGATCCACTCGTCCTCGCCCACGCTCGCGCGCTGCTGGCCGATACCACCGACGCGGGGGTCACCGTCTACCTGGACTCCGATTATCACCGTCCCGAGCTCATCGTCTCCGATGCGCGCCACGTCCTCGACTTCACCCGACCGGTGGCCGTGATGTTCATGGGCGTACTCGGCCACGCCGAGTCCTTCGCGGAGATGCACCGGATCGTGCACACGGTGCTGGAGGCCACCCCGTCCGGCAGTTACCTGGTCCTGTGGGACGGCACCGACGACAGCGCGGCGTATGTGACGCTGTGCCGTAACTACACCGACACCGGCGGCGTGCCCTATACCCCGCGGCCGCGGTCGGAGATCCGGGCCGTCTTCGACGGTTTGACACTGGTGGAGCCCGGCGTCGTCCCGATCGACCGGTGGCGTCCGGACACCCCGGGCGACGAATCCACGCCGCCGGTCTCCGCGTACGGCGGGGTGGCCCGCACACCGTGAGGGCCACCGCCGGCCCGCAACCGGATGGGACGCTCGGTGCGCGGCGGAAGGCGCAGTGCCCCAGCACCGATCGCCGCGGACGACACCGGCGACACGGTTCGCGCGAGTTCGTCTGTTGTTTGCAGATGTACTTGCATTTGTAAGTGACGGCGGCTTAGACTCAGGCGCACAGGAGGGGCGGTCCACAGCATTTCCTCGGCTGATTCGCCGGCCGGAGCTGTCGCCCCGCAACGTCGCATGTGAGGGGCAACCGAATGATCCAACCATTCCGAAGTCCCCATCGGAACGCCGTGGGCGCCGCCGGCGGCGGTCATTCGCTCGGGCACCACCCGGAACCGCTACGCCGCTACGCGGCGCCCGAAGCCGGTACCGACTGCAATTCCGAGCCGCCGGTACTCACCTATCGGCAGGCACGCGAGATCTTGCACATCCACGATGTGCACGGCCCCCAGTGTCGCCAATGGCTGGCTGCCGCCGCCTATCTCTCCGCGGGCCTCGACGACGAGTAGCCGGGCGCCGGCCCAACCCACCGCACGAACCCGAAAAAGAGCGGTCGATGCCGATTCGTGCTGGCGTCGGCGGCTCGGGCGCGAGATTCTGGAATCCCGCGCTCGAGTGGATGGTGACCATGCGAATCGCCGAGATACTGCGCAACAAGGGCAGCGCCGTGACAACCGCGCGTCCGGATCTGGATATCCGCGCGCTGCTCGCCCTGCTGGCCGAACACAACATCGGAGCCGTGGTCGTCTCTTCCGACGGTCGCCGGATCGCCGGAATCGTCTCCGAACGCGATATCGTCCGCGCCCTGTACCGGCACGGCGCGGCACTGTTGGATTCCCCGGTCTCGCGGATCATGTCCACCGAGGTCCGGACCTGCGCCCCCGACGACCACGTCGACGGGCTGCGCCGGATCATGACCGATCACCGGGTCCGGCATCTGCCGGTGGTATCCGGCGGTGAACTTGTCGGCATCGTGAGCATCGGTGACGTGGTCAAGAGCGCCATCTCCGAACTCGCCACCGAACGTGAACAGCTCGTCGAATACCTCCAGGGCGGCTACTGATCGTCAACCGAGGTCGGCGGACAACCAGCGCTGCGGCCGCATGAACACGACCACGTGCTCACCCAGTTCGGCCGCGGCGTAGGACAGGTACTCGTCCACTCGCTCGGGCGGCAGATAGCGCGCCACCATCTCACGATGCCGGTCGTCGGTCATCGGTTCGACCCGGGTGACCGGGCCCTCCACGCTGACATAGCGGACGGTCGGCTCGACACGCTCGGCCAGCAAACTGAACCGTCCCGCCGCCCGGATCCGCCGCATCTTCTCCGACTCCGGCCCGGTGAGCACCCAGAGCTCCCCGCCCGGCTCGTACCGGTACCAGATGGGCACGGTGAGCGGACCACGATCCGGACCCGCCGATACCGAGAGCGCGCCGATATGCGGCTCGGCCAGAAAGGCCTGACGTTCGTCGAGGGTGAGTGGCATACCCGCACCCTAACGCGGGTCACCGACATCTCCGGGGACCGCGCCGCGCATGCGCGGCGCGTGCGAAACCGGCTGCGCACCAAGCGCACTGGGCGAACTTTCCGACAATGAGTATCGTTGTTCGCAGTCCGGATGGATCGGCGGAAGGAGCGATCACATGGGATCACCCCTGCGCCGACCGGATCGTCCGCCCCACTCCGCCGGGGCTCCCGCACCGGTGCACCCGGCCACGGGATTACTCCCGCCGGAGGTCCGGGCGTCCTTTCCGGCCCTGGACGGCATCCGCGAGACCTACCTGGACAGTGCCGCCACGACGCAGAAGCCGCAGGCGGTGATCGACACCGTTCGCGACTATCACGCGACCGCTACCGCCAACGCCGCCCGCGGCACCTATCCCTGGTCGACAGCGCTCACCCACCGCATCGCCGAGGTACGCGCCGCGACCGCGCGTTTCGTGGGCGCCGCCCGGTCCGACGAGATCGTCTTCACCTCCGGCGCGACCGCGGCACTCAATGCCGTCGCGCTGTCCTGGGGGCTCACCGCGCTGGCCGACGGCGACGAGATCCTCTACAGCCCGCGCGACCACGCCGCCAATATCGCACCCTGGTTCCTACTGCGCGACACCCTCGCGCGCTTCGGTACCCGGATCGATCTCGTGCCCTACCGGGTCACCGCGACGGGGCAGGCCGATACCGCCGATATCGCCACGAAGCTGAGCCCGCGCACCCGGCTGCTCACAGTGACGCATCTGCATCATGTATTCGGCGCCTGCACCACTCTCGCCGAACTGCGCGATCGGATTCCCTCGCGAGTACGCCTCTGTTTCGACTGCAGCCAGAGCGGCGGCCACCTCCCGGTGGATGTCACCGCGCTGGGGGCCGATTTCGCGGCCTTCGCGGCGCACAAGATGTTCGCGGCGCCGGGCATCGGCATCCTGTACTGCCGGCAGCGGACACATGCGCGACTTCGGCCCTTCCTGCCCGGCGGCGGCACCGACGCGGTACTGACCGCCGCGGGGTTCGACACCGGCGAAATGCCCGGCCTGCTCGAGGGCGGTACCGCCAATATCCCCGGCATCCTTTCCCTGGGCACCGCACTCGAGGTGCTCGAGACCTACGGCATGCGCGCCGTCGCGGCGCACAACCGGGCGCTCACCCGGCGGCTGATCCATGGGTTGCGGACGGTGCCGGGGCTGACGTTCCTGCCGGGACCCGCCCACGCCCGGGAGGACGACGGATACGGAATCGTCTCGTTCACCCTCCGCGGGATCACGGCGGCCGATCTGGGTTTCGTTCTCGCCGAATACGGCTTCCTCGTCCGCACCGGCGCCCACTGCGTGCCCGAGACCAGGGGCGATCCCGAATCGGTGCGGGTCAGCACCCATGTCTACACCTGCCTCGACGATATCGACCGCTTCGTCGACCGCGTCCGGACCCTCGCCGAGGAGCTGTCATGAGCACGGAGATCAGCGCATCCACCGACACCACCACCCGGTACGACCGGCGGGCCACCGCACGGATCCTGGCCGGACTCGCCCGGCCCGGGCTGTTCGCCGCCCACCGGCCGGCCGGGACGATGCGGTTCGAGTACACCGCGACCGAACTGCGCCCCGAACCGGGCAGTCATCTCACGTTCTCGCAACGGCTGTACCTGGAGCGGTTCATGCGACCCTGTCCCGCCGACGCGGTCACCTCCGCCTCGCACCGGATGACCTGGGTGGACAGCGCCGGGATACCCAATACCGGGTTCTACCGGGACGACGGGCCGGGCCCGGTCGTACCGATCGCCGCCCGGGAAACCCTGCTCGCGCTCTGGCGGTCGATCGAGGAAAATACCGGCCTCGCCGATCGGATGGCGCGCCTCGACGCGACGGCGCTCGCCGTTCTGGCCGGCACGACCACCGACCACGAACCCCTCGACATCTTCCGGGTCGGAGTGGAATCCGCGAGCCGGGCGCTGGCCCAGCACGCGCTCATCGCGGCGCAGACGCCGTACCGGACGCCCGGTGAATTCGCGTGCGGACTGCGCGATTCCGGAATATTCACCGCGGTCGCCACCCGGTGGTTCTGGGAACTGCAGGCGTCGACCTATCGACGGGGGATGATCCCGGTGAGCCTGCGCGCCGAACCCGGCGGGTCGGTGCGCTACACAGCCGAGTCGATCGCCACGCTGCGCGCGATGAAGGAGGCGACCATCACCGACGCGCACCGGGTGATGGCCCGGGCGACCACCGAGGAGGGGCTGACCGTACCCGCGGCGATCGCCCGGTATCACGACGATCTGGATCTCATCTCACGGCAGTACGCCCTGCTCCCGCCCGGGGAGCAGCCGTCCTGCCCGGCCGCGGTCGTCCACCGTGACAGCGGTGCGAACTACAGCGTGCTCACCGAGGTGGTGCGGCGCTTCGTCGAGGTGTTCACCGACCTCGTCCCGTGTTGCGAACCGGTGGCGGTAGCGGCGCGGGAGGATATCGGCGCCGGCCCCGCGGCGGCGGAGGACCGCGTCTTCTACGTGCCCGATATGACCTGTAAACACTGTGTGCGCACGATCGGCGGAGTGCTGGAGTCGATGGATATCCGGGTCGTGGACATCGACCTCGACAGCAAGCGGGTCGTGGCGGAATTCCGCAGCCCGCGCAACCGGGCCCGCGCCTTCGAGGCATTGCGCGACGGCGGCTACAACCCGGTCGGCGAACGGCCTGAACCGCTACGCCCGGGAAGCCCCGGATGACGGTGCGGCTGCCCCCGGAATCCACCGGGCCGCCCGCCCTCCCGGCGCGCTGGGATCGGCTCGTCACAGCGTTCCTCGCCGATCGCGGTGCGCTCGACGAGGTGCTGGTCCGCTTCGGGACACCGGTGCATCTGCTGTTCCCGCAGGTATTCGCACGTAATATCGACCGGCTCACCGCGGTACTCGACGACTCACCCACCGGTTATCGCCTCTGCTACGCGCACAAGGTGAATCGGTCCCGGGCCTTCGTACGCACAGCCGCGGCGCACGGGATCGATGTGGACGTGGCCTCGGCCGGTGAGCTGGAATCGGCGCTGACGGCCGGATTCGACCCCGGCCGGATCGAGGTGACCGGGCCCAAAGGCGAGGCGTTCCTCCGTGAGCTGGTGGGCACCGGGGCGACCGTGAATGTCGACAACGAATGGGAACTGGGCAGGCTGGCCGATCTCGCCGAGCGGTCCGCGCCGGTCCCGGTCCTGCTCCGCGTCAGCGGATTCGCGGGGTCGCAGGTGAGCCGCTTCGGGATCCCGGTGCACCGGGTGGATCGCGCGCTGGAGGTGCTGGCGCGGCACCGGGATCGCCTCCTGTTCCGCGGTACGGCATTCCACCTCGACACCGGTGATACCGCCGAACGGGTACGCGCCGCCGAGACCTGTCTCGCGCTGCTCGAACAGGCGTACTCCGCCGGACTCGCGCCGTCGGTCCTGAACATCGGTGGCGGACTACGCCAGGTGTTCACCGCCGACGGCGCCCGGTTCGACGATTACGTGCACCGGCTGCGTGCCGCGCTCGCCGGTCACGGCACCCCCATGAGCTGGGGCAACAACACGTTCGGTTATCAGGTCGACGGCGGCGCGGTACGTGGGACACCGGTCTTCCACAAATACGCCAACACCGTGTCCGCCGCCGAGATGCTGGCCGGTTTCCTGGCCGCGCCCCTCGCCCGCCACGGCGGCCGCAGTGTCGCCCGGGTCGCCGCCGACAATTTGCTCGACATCTGGCTGGAACCGGGTAAAGCGCTCGCCGACCACGCCGGAATCACCGTCGCGCGGGTCGAATTCGTGAAGGAGGCCGCCGACGGCAGCGTGCTCGTCCACCTGGACATCAGCCGGGACACGGTGACACCGGCCGATCAGGAGGTGATGGCCGACCCTCTCCTGATACCCGGTGACGGGGCCGCGCCGGATGGCCCCCCGGTCGGGGTCTTCCTGGCCGGTCGGCTCTGTCTCGAAAGAGATCTCGTCACCACGCATACGGTCCGGCTGCCCTGGCTACCGCGCCCGGGCGATCTGATCGTCTTCCCCAATACGGCGGGGTATCACATGGATCTGTCGGCGGCCGCGGCCGCCATGCATCCTCCGGCGGAGAAAGTGGCGGTGACCGGACACGACGGGCGTTTCCTCGCCACACCCGATGCCGACTACCGGCCGCCGTCCTCCCCCGCCGACTCCGACGCACCCGAGGTTCCGTGACCATCCACCAGCACATCACCGAACTGATCGGTGACACTCCCCTGCTCCGCCTGGACCCGGCCGTGCACGGCCTGGAGGGGGTGGACCTGTACGCAAAACTCGAATCGCACAATCCGTTCGGTTCGGTCAAGGACCGGGTCGCCTGGGCGATGCTGCGCGACGAACTCGAGACACTGCGCGCGCAGCGCCGGACACTGATCGAGGCGTCCAGCGGCAACACCGCCAAGGCGCTGCGCATTCTCGGCGCGATCCACGGCATCGGGCTGCGCGCCATGACCAACCGGATCAAGGTCGGCGAGGTGCGCGATCTACTCCGGTTGATCGGCACCGAGATCGTCGAACTGCCCGGCCTGTCCGAATGCCCGGACCCCACCACGCCCAACGATGTGTACTCGGCGATCGACGCGGCCATGGCCGCTGAACCCGGCCGGTTCCGGCATCTGTCCCAGTACACCAGCGAGAAGAACATCACCGCCCATCACGACGGCACCGGCCGGGAGATCCACGAGGATCTCAGCGCCGCCGGAATCGAGCGGATCGACTATCTCTTCGGCGGCCTGGGCACCACCGGGTCGAGCCGCGGGGCGGGTAGCTACCTGCGGAAATTCCATCCCGAGCTGCGGACGGTCGCGGTGGTCTCCGAACGCGAGGACTTCATTCCCGGTATCCGGTCGGAACGGGAGATGTGGGAGGTCGGCCTGTTCCAGCCCGATTTCTACGACGAGATCCGCGCCGTGGGATCGGGCCCGGCGATCGAGGCCACGCTCGAACTCGCCACCGGATACGGAATCCTGGCCGGTCCCACCAGCGGCGCCGCCTACGCCGCCGCGCGCGAGGTCCTCGGACGCGAGGGGCGCGGCGGCGCGCGGACCGTCGGGGTGATCATCGTCTGCGACCGGCTCGAGCCGTACCTGTCCTATATCGAGCAGCGCCGTCCGGAACTGTTCGGCCGCGCCGCCGGCCCACCGCCGCCGAGCGCCGCCGAGATCGCCGCGGCACCACTGCTCACCCCCACCGACATGGCCGAACTGCTGCGCACCGCCCGGCCGGTGATCGTGGATACCCGGGGTGCCATGGCCTACCGGGTCGCCCATATACCGGGTGCGATCAATATCCCCGACGACCGCCTCACCGATCTGTTCGCGCACGGGACGCCGTTCTCCCGGGCCCACCCGGTGATCTTCACCTGCCCCACCGGCGATATCTCCCGGCAGTTCGCCGCGACCGCCTGCCGGACCGGCCACACCGCCTACAGCCTGGACGGCGGTATCGCGGGCTGGCGGGCGGCGGGCCTGGATCTGGAACGCGGCGGCTGAACGGCCGGGTCAGTGGCGGGTGTTCCAGGCGGCGGGGTCCGCGGTTCCGGAGCCGACGGCGGTCGCGGAACTGTCCGGGTCCGCCCCCGCATCACCGGCTCGGGTCCGCATCGCCACCCCGACCGCGACCAACAGACCACCGAGTGCCCAGCCGGCGAGTACATCCGTGGGCCAGTGCACCCCCAGGTAGATCCGTGAGAGGCCCACCAGCAGTACGAACACGACCGCCACGGCCGCGACGATCAGCCCGGCGACACGATGCGCGGTCCGCAGACAGAACAGGGCGGCGAGCACGCCCACCACCGCCGCGGACCCGACACTGTGCCCGGAGGGGAAGGCCGGATTGCCGACCTCCACCAGCTGCCCGGCCACCGGCGGCCGGGACCGGCCGATCAGCTGTTTCGAGACGGGCACCACCACGGCCGAAGCCGCGCCCACCCCGGCCACGAGCAGCAGATCCGCGTACGCGCCGCGGCGCAGCAGCACCGCGCAGGCCAGCAGCGCCAGCGTCCACATGGCCACCGATCCCCCGAGATGGGTGATCACCGTGGCGGCCGTGGTCAGCGGATCGGTACGCAGGGTCAACGCCCACTCGTGCAGCGGGCAGTCCACCTGGGCCGTGGCCTCGCCCGCGACCACATAACCGGTCGTCGCGGCGACCACGGCGAACAGCAGCACAGCGAGCACGACCACACGGTTCAGCGTAATCGCCTGCCGGTCGCCGGCCCCGGCTCGGTGGCGGCGAACACGCGGTCACCGCACCCCGGGGCGCTATTCTGAGATTCGTGGATGTCCTGTTCCTCGGTGCGCCCGTCGCCATGTTCCTGCTGGGGGCCGTCGCCGCGCTGCGGTGGGTGTACACCCGCTTCCCGAAGGCCGGGCATTCGACCGGCGAGCGCACTTCCACCCGGCTCGCGGCCGCGGGAGTCGAGGAGCTCACCGCCTTCTGGTACGGAAGCAAACGCGACCAGCTGGACCACCGCGCCGCGCAGACCATGATGCGCGACGAGGAATCCGACGGGGCGCCGCCGCGGGATCGGGTCGACCTCGCCGCCGGCCGGGCAGTGCTCGTGGCCCGGCAATCGGACGCGGCTGCCCGGATCCGACCTCCGGCCCACCTCGGCGGCGCCGTGACCACCCGGCACGGCGGACTACGCGAGCCCACTACTGTGGACGGGTGCATTCAGATCAGCGATCGGACGACAGCGGACCCCGGATCTGGGGTGGCACCACGCTTTCCGAGCGGAAGCAGGCGCGGCGTAGCGCACTGCTCGAGGCCGCACTGGATCTGATCGGTGAATCCGGCGCCGCCGGCGTCACCATGCGCGCGGTGTGTCGCCGGGCCAATCTCACCGATCGATACTTCTACGAGAGTTTCGCCAGCCGCGACGAACTGCTCGATGTCCTGTACCGGCAGATCGCCGACGATTTTCTCGATCCGATGACCGCCTTCGCGGTCGCCGACGACGCTTCGCGGGACCGGGCCCTGTCCGAGGCGCTGGTGGACAAGGTGCTCGAGGATCCACGCAAATCGCGCCTGTTCCTGGTGGAGCCCTACTCGAGCACCGGCCTCGGCCAGACCACCATCGCCGTCATGCCCGCCTTCACCCGGCTCATCCAAGACCATCTCTTTTCCCAGATCGATGATCCGGTCCGCCGCCGTCTCGCGGCCGTCACCATGGCGAGCGGGAACGCGGGCATGTTCTCGGCCTGGCTGAACGGGTCGTTGCGCGCCACCCGCGCGGAGATCGTCGATCACCTCGTCGCCATGCTGGGCGCCTACCGCAGTCTCTACCGGTAGGCCGGGGGCCGCTGGGGACCGTGCACGAAAACCACAGCCGGGCAGAGAGGTCTGGAAGAATTGCGCGACGAAGTGGTGGGATCGACCGGTAAGCTGATCTCGCCGATCCGAGGCCCCGGGACGCTGGGTGAGGTCCTGGTGGCCGTACGTGGGGGGACCGAAGGGTATATCGCGCGCGCCGCCGAGGCGATCCCGGCCGGGAGCACCGTGCTGGTCATCGCTGTCGACTCCGGTCGTATCGCCGACGTGGTGCCCTGGATAGCTCTCACACCGGACCCGGCGCCGTAGCAACACGACGCGAGGAGTCATCCGTGCTGGGTTATCACGTCCCCGACCCCGACGAGGCGATGCTGGTCAGCGGCGCCCAGAGCCGCGACGCCACCCCCTTCCGGGTGATCATCGGACGCGGCACGTGGGTGATGCCGTTCTTCCGCAAGGTGCGGTATCTGTCGCTGGCGATGTTCGAGGCCGAGATCAGCGAACGCTGCGTCACCAAACAGGCCATCGTGCTGCAGGTCCGGGCGGTCATCGCCTTCAAGGTCGCCAACGACACCGCGTCGATCGTGAACGCGGCCCAGCGCTTCCTGTCCGAACAGGAGCAGGAGATGTCGGTGCTGACCGGGCGGATCTTCTCCGGTCATCTGCGGTCCATCGTCGGCTCCATGACGGTGGAGGAGATCATCCGGGAGCGCCAGCGGCTGGCCGACGAGGTCCTCGTCGCGTCGAAAGTGGAGATGAGCAATATCGGCCTGTGGGTCGATTCGTTCCAGATCCAGTCCATCGACGACGGCAACCTCGGCTATATCTCCGCCCTGGCCGCCCCGCACAACGCCGCGGTGCACCGGGACGCCCAGATCGCCGAATCGCAGGCCGCGCAGCGTTCCGCCGAAGCCGAACAGGAATCCTTGCGCAAACAGGCCGAGTACGCGCGGGAGACCGCGATCCTCAAGGCCGGCTACCAGCGCGATATCGACAAGGCCCAGGCCGAGGCCGCGGCCGCCGGACCGCTCGCCGCCGCGCTCGCCCAGCAGGAAGTGCTCGGCGCCCAGGCCGCCCAGGCCCGCAAGGAAGCCGAACTGCGGGAACAACAGTTGCAGGCCGAGGTGGTGAAACCGGCGCAGGCCGAGGCCGAGCGGGTACGGATCCTCGCCGAGGCCGAGGCCGACCGCACCCGGATCCAGGCCGAGGCCGCGGCCTCCCACAATCGCATCGCGCTCGATCAGATGCTCATCGAGCAGCTGCCCCTCATCGTGGAGCAGGCGGCACGTGGACTGTCCAACGCCAACCTGACGGTCCTCAACGGGCCGGACGGGGTGGGCGAACTGCTCAACGGCATGGTCGGGCAGGGGCTCACCGTATTCAACTCGTTGCAAAAGGCGCTTTCGGCCACCGATGCGGAAAAACCGGATATAGAGTGACCGGCAGAACTGCGGCGAGGAGCGGTGTGGTGGCCAGCGGGAAATTGGTGTCGTTCGACGGATCGCGGGGTTTCGGTTTCATCCGGCCCGAGGACGGTGGACCCGACGTGTTCGTCCACGTCAACGATATCGGCTTGAGCGAGGACGAACTCCGGCAGGGCCGGGTGTTCGAATTCGATGTCACCGAGGGTGATCGGGGGCCCAAGGCGATCAACCTCCGGTCCCCGCGCGGCCAGCACGCACGGCCCAAACCGGCCGGCGAGGGTGCCCGGTTGACCGCCGAGGAGCACACCCGGCTGGTCACCGAACTCCTCCTGGACGCCTCCCCGGCGCTGACCGCGGGGGAGATCGTGGCCATCCGGGAACGGCTCACCGATTTCGCGGCCGAACAGGGCTGGATCGACGGCTGACAGTCGGATCCGAGGATCTGTCGGTTCGAACTCCTATCATCGGGGGCGATGATTCGGCGCCGGCCGCGGCGTCGATACGGGTGAGGATCGACCCCAGGAGGATCGCGTGGATCTACCGGTGATGCCGCCCGTCCGGCCCATGCTGGCCAAGTCCGCCCCCGGCATACCGCCGGGCCCGGGCTTGAGCTACGAACCCAAATGGGACGGATTCCGCTGCGTGGTGTTTCGCGACGGCGCGGAGGTGGAACTGGGGTCCCGCAACGATCGGCCTCTCACCAGGTACTTTCCCGAGGTTGCCGATCTGCTGCGCGGCGCGCTGCCGGATCGGTGCGTGGTGGACGGGGAGATCGTCGTGGTCACCGGACACGGACTCGATTTCGATGTGCTGCAGCAGCGGCTGCATCCGGCGGCCTCGCGGGTGGCCAAACTGTCGGTGGAGACGCCGGCGAGTTTCGTGGCCTTCGACCTGCTCGCCCTCGGCGACCGCGATCTGACCGAGGCGCCGTTCGCCGAGCGCCGCCGGTTGCTCGAAAGCATCCTGCGGACCGATCCCGGCCGAGTACAACTGACCCCGCTCACCGGCGATCCGGCGGTCGCCCGCGACTGGTTCACCCGGTTCGAGGGCGCGGGCTTCGACGGGGTGATGGTCAAAGCCGACGACCAGCCGTATCAGCAGAACAAGCGGGTGATGCTCAAGGTCAAGCACGAGCGCACCGCCGACTGTGTGGTGGCGGGTTTCCGCTGGCACAAGGACGGCCGAGGCGTGGGCTCCCTGTTGCTCGGCCTGTACGACGACGAGGGCCGGCTGCATCATGTGGGAGTGGCGAGCAGTTTCACCGCCGCACGGCGCACCGAATTGATCGGCGAACTCGCGCCGTACCGGGAGAACGCGCTGGCGGACCATCCGTGGCGGGAATGGGCCGATGCCGCGGCCCAGGCCGAGTCCGGCGGGTCCATGCCCGGCGGGGTCAGTCGCTGGAGCGGCGGTAAGGACCTGTCATGGGAGCCGCTGCGTGCCGAACTGGTGGCCGAGGTCAGATACGAGCATCTCCAGTCCGGCCGGTTCCGGCACGGCGGCCGGCTGGTCCGGTTCCGCGCCGATCGCACCCCCGAGTCGTGTACCTACGCCCAGCTGGAAGAGGCCGCGCCCGCGGAGTTGCGCGAAATCTTCGGGGCGGCGGTGGCGAAATGAGCGAAGCGGTGAAAATCGAGGTCGCCGGCCGGGTGCTCACCATCACCAACCCCGCGAAGGTGTACTTCTCGCGCCGGGGCGAGACCAAATTGGATCTCGTGCGCTATTACCAGAGCGTCGCCGAACCGTTCCTCCGGGTCAACGGCGGGCGGCCGCTGCTGCTGGAACGCTACCCGGACGGTGCGTCGGGGAAATCCTGGTTCCAGAAGCGGGTGCCGAAATCCGCGCCGGACTGGTTGCGCACCGTGGAGGTCGCCACCCCGAACGGCACGACGAGCGACGCGCTGGTGGCACACGATCTGGCCCATGTGCTGTGGGCGGTGAACCAGGGATGCCTCGGCTTCCACGTCTGGCCCAATACCGTGCCGGATCTGCGAGTCGCCGATCAGCTCCGGATCGATCTGGATCCCTCGCCCGGTATCGGTTTCGACGAACTGCGGACCGCCGCCGTCCGGACCAGGGAGCTGTGTGGCGAGCTCGGTATCGAGACATGGGTGAAAACCTCCGGGTCGCGCGGTCTGCACCTCTACATCGCACTGGAACCCCGCTGGGACGGATACGAGGTCCGTGCCGCGGCCGTGGCACTGGCGCGGGAACTGGAACGCCGGCACCCCGACGACATCACCGCGCACTGGTGGAAAGAAGAACGCGGCCGGCGGGTTTTCGTCGACTACAACCAGAACGCGCCGCACAAGACCGTTTTCGGCGCCTGGTGTGTACGCCCCAAGGTCGGTGCGCAGGTATCCACCCCAGTGACCTGGGACGAACTCGGCACCGTGGTCCCCGAGGATCTGACGATCGCCTCGGTGCCGGCCCGTCTCGCCGAGTACGGCGATCCCTGGGAGCACCGCCCACCGCAGAGTATCGAGCCGCTGCTGCGGATGTCCGAACGCGATCTGGCCTCCGGTCTGATGGACGCGCCGTGGCCGCCGCAGTACCCGAAGATGCCGAACGAGCCGCCGCGGGTGCAGCCCAGCCGAGCCCGCAAGCCAGCGACGGACGGCTGAGCCGGGCCCGGCTCAGGAGGTCCAGAGCGTCCAGGTCCCGTTTTCGCAGACCAGGGCGTACCCGGCGGCTGTGCGCGCGGTGGCGGTGCCCGTACAGTCCGTGTCTTCCGTCCGGATGGTGTCCGCTACTCGATAGGGACCCGACCACTGGTAGCCGGTGACCGACGCGGAATCGGTGAGGCACAGCAGGGTGCCGCCGTCGGCGGCGGCACCGAGCAGGGCCGGTTCGGGGCAGGCGGTGTCGGCCTCGGCGGCCGGCGGGACCGCGGTGGCCGCACTCGCCGGAACCGAGGGTTCGGTGGACACGCTCCGGCCAGGCGAGGTGGTCGGTGCGCTCTCGGAGGTCCCGGAGGCAGCCGAAACCGGCGGTTCGGTCGTCTGCTGCCCGCCGGTCGCCTCGTCCACCGCGGCGCCGACCCGGGAGAACACCTCACCGGGCGTATCCCGCGGCAGCAGGATCAGTGCCGCCAGCACTGCCACTTCGCCGACGCCGAGCACGAACGCGGTGAAGGCCATGAGGCGACCACGGGGATGCCCGAACGCGATCAGCCCGAAAACGATCGCCACCGGGAAGACCAGGACGAGTGCCGCTACCAGTGCGACGATCGCGTACGGATTGACGATCGGACGTTCGTCGTGGCGGAAGGGCTCCTCGGACCAGTCGTCGTAGTCGTCGCGCCGCCGCCCGGTACGCGGTGGCTCCTCGTCCCGGTCCGGCGGAACTTCCGGCCAGCGCTCCCCCGCCCAGCGCTGTCTATATGCCATGACCGATCCCTTCGAGCCGCCGTCGGCGCATCCTGGAGCACTGGACTGCGCCCGGCATCCGAAAGAATAAGCCGCGATCCGCCGAGGGGCCCGGTAAATCCCCCTGGCCGCGGATCGAGGCTGGTCAGCACCCGAAATGCCCGGCCGCTCCGCTGCGCCGGGCCACGGCGGTTCAGTCCTCTCGTCGTACCCGCGGCAGCGATTCGGTGACCAAGGTGCTCAGCATATCGACCAGCAGTCCATGGACCTGATCGCGGGTCATGGTGCCGCGAGTCAGCCATTCCCGGCCGGCCACCTTCACCAGGCCACCGTAGGCGCGGACCATCGCTCGTCGCGGCTCTTCGGAGGCCGCGCCGTCGGCGAGGCCGATCATCACCAGCAGCCGCTGCGCGGCCGCGTCGTCGGCCGCGTCGAGGATCTGCTGCACCTCCGGGTCGTCACCGACCCCCTCGTGACTGGTCACTTTGACCCAGGTACTGCCGTGTTCGGAGATAGTGTCCAGCAACCAGCGCACACTGGCCTCGACCCGTTCCCGGGTGGTGCCCGTGGGCACGGCCAGTTCGTCGGCACGGGGCAGGGTCACCATCCGGCGGACGACCGCGAGGTAGAGGTCGCGCTTGTTGCCGAAATAATGGTTGATCAGGCCGCGCGCCACACCGGCCCGCTGCGCCAGTTCGGCCGTGGACACCGCCGCGTACGGACGTTCCCCGAACATCTCGATGGCCTGGGCGAGGATCTGGGCGCGGCGCTCGTCGGGTTCGAGCCGGCGCCGCCGGGGTTGCTCGTCCGTGCCGTTTCCACCGGCCCCGGACGGGCCGAGGGCGGGGTCGGTGACGGGGGCGAGTGAAGGTTCGAGGTCAGAGCCCACGCGCGATGAGGTCCTTCATCACTTCATTGCTGCCGGCGAGGATGCGCAGCACCCGGGCGCCCGTGTACAGCTGGGAGATCGGGTACTCGGTCATATAGCCGTAGCCGCCGAAGAGCTGCAGGCAGCGGTCCACGACGACGCCGAGCTGATCGGTGGACCAGTACTTCGACATGGCGGCCGACTGGATATCGAGTTCCCCGCGCAGGTGCCGGCCGATGCAATCGTCCAGGAACACGCGGTTGGTCCGGGCGATGGTCGCGCATTCGGCCAGTTCGAATCTGGTGTTCTGCATGGCGAACAGCGGTTTACCGAAGGCCTCGCGGCCCTTGGTGTATTCGACGGTCAGTTCGACCGCGCGCTCCATCATCGCCACCGCCATGATGGCGGTGACCAGCCGCTCCTGGGCCAGCAGCTGCATCATCTGATAGAAGCCCTGACCTTCGGCGCCGCCGAGCAGGTTCGCCGCGGGCACCCGCAGTCCGTCGAAGAACAGTTCGGCGGTGTCCTGGCCTTTGCCGCCGATCTTGGACAGGATGCGGCCGCGGGTGAAACCGGGGGTGTCGTCGCCGACCTCGGCGAAGAGCAGCGACACACCGGCCGCGCCCTTCTCCGGGTCGGTCTTGGCGGCGATGATGATGCCGTCGCAGAGCCAGCCGTTGGAGATGAAGATCTTCGAACCGGTGATCACGTACTCGTCGCCTTCGCGGACGGCCCGGGTCTTGATCGCCTGCAGGTCCGAGCCGGTGCCCGGCTCGGTCATCCCGATGGACAACACCATCTCGCCACTGCTCGCCTTGGGCAGGATCCGCTTCTTCAGCTCCTCGGAGCCGAATTCGGCCAGATAGGGCGCGATGATCGAACTGTGCACCGGGATTCCCAGCGCACCGTCGCCGGCGCGGACCTGCTCCTCGATGATCGCGGCCTCGTGGGCGAAGCTGCCGCCACCACCGCCGAATTCCTCCGGGACCGCGGGGCACAGCAGGCCGAGTTCACCGGCGCGCCGGTAGAGCGCCTTGTCCGGATGGCCCTGCTCGATGAACTTCTCCTCGTGCGGCACCACTTCCTTCTCGAAGTAGTTGCGCGCGAGTTCCCGTACCGCCTCGACCTCGTCGTCGCTCCATGCGGGGCGTGCCATATCCGCGTCCTCTGTTCGTGATCAGCCAGACCGGCGCCGCGCACCGGATCGTCCGGCAACGACTTTCCCGCACTATTGGCGTGATGTCAACGAGGCGCTTTCCCACTTGTGGCGACGCGACCGGCACCTGTGCCGGGCCGCCGCGACGGCCCGGCTCCGCCCGCGCTCCGGCGGTTTTGCCACAATGGTGCGCACGCTTTTCCAGCTCACGAAGGAATTCCTCCGCACCGATGGCCGCGCCCAGTATCGACCCGAACGACCTCGCCACCTGTTTGCGCGTTCTCGACCAGGCAGGACAGCTGGACCCCGGCCATCCGGATTCGACCACCGTGCAGCGCGCGGTCGGCCGCATGTTCAAAGAACTCAAACGGCAGCGTCGTATCGCGGCCCGGCAGGCGAAACTGGCCGCGGACCGCGCGGTGGTCGCCGCGACGGCCACCGGATCACCCAACCGGATCGACGACGAGACCGCCGGTATCCCGATCAGCTCCAACACCACCGGCGCCTCGGCCGGCACGCTCCTGCGCCCCCGCGGGTGCTATATCTGCAAGGAGAAGTACACCCGCGTCGACGCGTTCTACCACCAGTTGTGCCCGGACTGCGCGGCCATGAGCCACGGTCGCCGCGAGGCCCGCACCGACCTGACCGGCCGGCGTGCCCTGCTCACCGGCGGCCGGGCCAAGATCGGGATGTACATCGCGCTGCGGCTGCTGCGCGACGGCGCGCATACGACCATCACCACCCGCTTCCCCAACGACGCGATCCGCCGCTTCGCCGCCCATCCGGACAGCGCCGACTGGCTGCACCGCCTCCGCATCGTCGGAATCGATCTGCGGGATCCGGCGCAGGTGGTGGCCCTAGCCGACGATGTCGCGGCTCAGGGACCGCTCGATATCCTCATCAACAACGCCGCGCAGACGGTCCGCCGCTCCCCCGGCGCCTACAGCGCCCTGGCCGCCGCCGAGGACGGCCCACTACCCTCCGGCCAGTTGCCCGAGAAGGTGACCTTCGGGCAGACCACCCGCGCCCATCCGACCGCGCTGACCGCCTCGCTGACCCCCACTCTGTCGACCGCCGATGTGGCCGAACTGGCACTGGTGGCCGGGTCGGCCACACCCGACCGCATCGCCCGCGGAGTGGCGATCGATGCCGGGGGCCTGGTGCCCGACCTCGCCCATACCAACAGCTGGGTGCACACCGTGGGCGAGGTGGACCCCACCGAACTGCTGGAAGTCCAGCTGTGCAATTCGGTCGCCCCGTTCATCCTGGTCTCCCGATTGCGGCCCGCGCTGGCCGCGGCGCCCCCACGCCGGAAGTACGTGGTGAACGTCTCGGCGATGGAGGGACAGTTCTCTCGCGGTTACAAGGGGCCCGGGCATCCGCACACCAATATGGCCAAGGCGGCGCTGAACATGCTGACCCGGACCAGCGCGAAGGAAATGCTGGAGACCGACGGCATCCTGATGACCGCGGTGGACACCGGCTGGATCACCGACGAGCGACCGCACTACACCAAGATCAGGCTCGCGGACGAGGGGTTCCACGCCCCGCTGGACCTGGTGGACGGCGCGGCCCGGGTCTACGACCCGATCGTGCGCGGCGAAGCCGGTGAAGACCTCCACGGCTGCTTCCTGAAGGACTACCGCCCCTCGCCGTGGTAAACCCGGTGCCGTAACCCATCCGAGGACATACCCTGGAAGGGTGTGGTATCGGCTGATCGCGGATATGGTCGCCGCCCTGCATCTGCTGTTCATCGGCTACGTGGTGGCGGGCGGCTTCCTGGCGTGGCGTTTCCCTCGCACGATCTGGTTGCACGGGGCGGCCGCGGCCTGGGGATTCGGCACGGTGCTGGTCGGCTACGACTGCCCGCTCACCTACGCGGAGAACTGGGCACGGCATCGCGCCGGGGTGTCGGGGTTGCCGCCGGAGGGCTTCATCGACCACTACCTGACCGGAGTGATCTATCCGGAGAGCATGCTCACGGAAGTGCAGCTGGTGGTGGCGGCCTGCGTCGTGGTGTCGTGGGCCGGGGTGTGGTGGCGCGCCCGCCGTCCGCACGGTCCGAGTGCGCGGGTCGCCGGCTGATCCGTGCCCGCTGGTGACGGTGTGATGAGAATCGCTGTGCCATCGGACGACCGAGCGTTCGCCGGGCCCGCGGCCCAGTACGCTCGGGGCGGTGGACGTGGGCGCACGGCTGGTCCGTGATTACGAAGACGGGGCAGGCGTCGGCGGTTCGGGTCCGATGGAGTGGCCCGATCCCGGTCGGTATCTCGCCGCCACCCTCCCCGTGTGGGGGCTGGCCGCGGGATCCGTGCAGGCATTCGTGGCGGCCGCCGATCGGTATCGGCGCGCGACCGGCACCGCACCGATCCGGCACCGGTTGAACCCCGAGAGAATCGCGGCCTCGTTCTCCAGTGACCGGTTGCTGCGGATCGGCGGTGCCCCCGTCGAAGGATTCGCCGACCTGTCCGGTTTCTTTCCCACATTCGACGGCTGGGTGCGCACCCACGCCAACTATCCGCATCACCGCGCCCGGCTGCTGGCCGCCCTCGAGCTGCCCGCGGACGCGCCGCGTGAGCTGGCCGAAACCCAGATGGCGATGATCCGCGCCGCGGATCTGGAAGAGCTGGCCGCGGCCCGGGGCGCGATCGTGGCCCGGGTGCGCGACGAAGCGCAGTGGCGGGCGGAGCCGCAGGCCGCGGCCGCCGGAGCGGGCCCGTTGGTCGCCCTGGTGACACGCGGCGACCGGCACCGGTACACGCTGCCGATATCGGGGACGCCGTACCAGCCGCTGCAGGGTGTGCGGGTACTGGATCTGACCCGGGTGATCGCCGGGCCGGTGGCCACTCGGGCGCTGGCGCTGCTCGGGGCCGAAGTCCTGCGGGTGGACCCGCCCCGGCTGCCGGAGATCTCCTGGCAGTACAGCGACACCTGTCAGGGCAAATATTCGGCCCTGCTCGACCTGCGGTCGGCATCCGCGGCCTGGGAGGCGCTGCGGGACTCCGCCGACGTGCTGGTGACCGGCTATCGGCCGGGCGCACTGGAAGGACTCGGCCTGACCGGACGCCCGGGGCTCGTGCACGGCCGGGTGAGTGCCTGGGGTTTCACCGGGCCGTGGGCGGGCCGGCGCGGTTTCGACAGCATCGTGCAGGCCGCGACCGGCATCGCGGTGATCGAGGGGGAGTCCGCGGTGCCCGGCGCGCTGCCCGCACAGGCGCTGGACCACGCCTCCGGTTACCTGCTCGCGGCCGGTATCGTCGACGCGCTCACGGACCGCGCGGGCGACGGCCGCGGCCGGGACGTGCGGGTATCACTGGCCCGGACGGCGACCTGGTTGCTCTCGGAACGTGGCCGCACTCCCGATCATCCGGCGCCGGCGGTGCCCGGCGCGGACAACACCGTATCCCATGGAGAGGTCGTCAGCGCGGCGCCGGCGCTGGCCGAATTCCCGGACTACCCGTTTCCGGCGCCGGGCTATGGTCGCGCCGAGCCCCGGTGGGCGGAGCAGCGGGCACCCGAGCGCCGCTGAACGCGCCCGACGGGCGAAGGCTCACAGGCCGGTGGCCAGTCGCACCACGACCTGGTCCTGGGTGACCTCCTGCACCGTCAGGTTCAGCCCCTGCACCGAACCGGACTCACCCATGGGTACGGTGACCTGCTGGCCCGCCACCGACAGGGTGACCAGGTCGCCCTGCACCGAGGTGAGTTCGGTCTCCACGCCCAGCACGCTGATCTTCGCCTGCACACCGCGCTCGAATGTCACGGTGCAGCCGCTGACCTCGCATTCGCTTCGCGCCCCCGATCCCGTCGCGGTGCAGGCCGCGGTCCCCAGCGACGCGGCGACTACGAGCAGGAGGGCGGCGGTCAGCCGTCGAACAGACATGCTGACAGTGTAGGGGCCTGTTCGGGCACGCGACCGGGATCACCGCATGATCACCACGGGCCACCGTGGGCCCGGATCTGCGCCGGTGAAACTCCCCGCCGCCGACGAGCGAGCGCGCGTAGCGCGCCGGCATTGATATAGCCGACCTCCCGGGCTATAGCCTCGACCGTGAGCCCAGTGGCACGGAGAAGCCGGGTGGCACGGTCCAGCCGTATATCGTCGGCAAAGTCTTTGGGCGACATCCCGAGAGCCGCGCGCGTGGCGCGCTGCAGGCTGCGCTCGGTCACTCCCAGTTCTCGCGCTGCAGTCGAGATAAGGAACTGCTGCGATATATGCTCGCGCACCCACCGCTCGTACCCGACAATCAGCGGGTTGCCCCGCGCGACAACCTCGGGGATGGCATAAGATGCCTGGCTGGACCGGTCCTCTATCGCGAGGTAGCGGCGCGCCTGCTCTGCCAGTTCCGGACTGGTGCGATACACCATCGACAACGCCATATCCATATGTGAGAGCGAGGCGCCTGCAGTAGTGATGCCATCACCGTGGCAGACAATGCTACGCTCGTCCAGGTCGACGCCCGGGTAGCGCGCACGAAAGCTCGCGCCCAGCCACCAGCTGGTCGTAGCCGGCGAGCCGTCGAGCACACCGGCCTCCGCGAGAAAAAATGTTCCCGTACAGGCCGCGGCCAGGTGCACGCCCTCGACTCGTGCACTGCGGATCCGATCGAGAAGCCAGGTATTCCCGGGAGCCGAGACGAGTTCCACCAGCGCGCTCGGCTCGAAGACGTTCACCGCCGCCACCGCGACAGCGTCCAACGGCTCCGACACCTCGTTCAGTGGAATGGTCGGCACCAGGTTCCCGCTTCCCGAACGCACCGATTCCCCGAACGATACCGTCTGCACGTGCCACTCCGCCGGCGGATTGTTCAATTCTTTACGGAGGGCGTTCGCCGTGCTGAACGCACCGAGGAGGGCACCCAGACCGAGTTCGCCCACACCGTCCACGACGAAGATACCTACATCCACGCTCGCAGGATACGGCTCAATAATCATCCATGAAACCGATTGGTCCGCTATTCCGTCCGACAGAGGGTCCTCCGCCGGATGGAAACCTGTCGCAAACCGACCGTATCCTGTCGCTTCGGCCCCTCGGACAGAGCTGTCCCACACAGTAGCGTGAGCGCACAGCGCCGGCGACGTACCGCTCTGCAATTACAGGAGACCGGGGCGAAACGCTGGCTGAGACGACCACGCGACACCCACCTCCGTCCCGCACACCCGGCCGAGCAATCGGCCGGAAACCACGTGTAGCGCGAGGTCGCCATCGGCGGTTCCGAGGGACGCCCGGTGATCCCACCGTGGAGTCTTCCGGCAATCCGGTGTGTCCGAATCCAGGGGTGCGGCGCTGAGGGGTGCGCCGTACCCCTGGATTCGGACACACACCCCTTCGAAGCGGCCTGCCCGCCGCCAGGAGGAGACGTCCGGCTCCGTGTTCCGGCCGGGCGCCCGGTGCACAGGGCAAGGTCTTGCGGCTACCATCGCCACCACCTCCGGCGCACCGCTCGAGCGGGCTCCGGTCACCGCGAGGGGTGGCGATATCGTCCCCGTCGGCGCCGCGCACCCCTCGGACCAGGCCGGGGACACTCCGACACCCGTCGATTCGCCGCGGTACCGCGGACTCCGGCACCGTCGAGCCCGGGCTGTTTCGGACAGTCTCCGGATGGCCGGCACCGCGGGTCCACCCCGAGCTCCGCAAACCTGACGAATTCTCAGCGGACGGTACGCGACCCCCGGATCTCGGCAACGGTCAGATCGCGGCGGCGTCGGATCAGCGCTCGCAACGCGCCGCCACTCAGATAACCGACTTCGGCGGCGATCGAGTCAACCGTTTTGGTGGTGGTGCGCAGCAGGTACACCGCCCGTTCCAACCGGATATCGTCGGCGAAGTCCTTCGGTGACATCGCCAGATCCGCCCGGACTGCACGCTGCAGGCTACGCTCGGTGACCCCCAGTTCTCGGGCGGCGGAGGCAATCAGAAATTGTTCGGAGATATGTGCGCGCACCCAGCGCTCGAACGCTGCAATCAGCGGATTACCCCGAGCCATCACCTCTGGAATCACGAATTGCCACTGGTTCGTCCGGTTACCCATCGCCAGGAACCGGGCGGCGCGTTCGGCGAGGTCGGGACTGCCGCGATGCACCAGGGACAGTGCCAGATCCAAATGAGACAGCACCGCGCCTGCTGTGGTTACCCCGTTTCCGTGACAGATGATCCGGGACTCGTCCAGCTGGACGTGCGGATATCGGTTGCGGAAGTTCGGCCCGAGCCACCAACTGGTGGTGGCCGGAGAACCGTCCAGCACACCGGCCTCGGCCAGGAAATAGGTTCCCGTGCACCCGGCCGCCAGATGGACCCCGTCGGCGTGGACGTCGCGGATCCGATCGAGCACCGGCGCGTGCGCCGCGCTCGAGACCAATTCGACGAGGGCCTCTGCGGCCAGCACGTTGACCGCGGGCACGATCATGGTGTCGAGGGGACGGCCGCTCAGCTCGGACAGCGGGGTCGTGGGGACGGCTTGGCCGCGCGCCGAAGTCACGCTGTCTCCGAGCGCGACGACATGAACGTCCCAATCCGTGGGCGGCCGATCGATTTCGCCGCGTAGGGCGCCGGCCAAGTCGAAGGTTTCCAGCACCGCGCTCAAACCGAAGTCGGCCACACCGTCGACCACGAAAATCGCCACCTGCATGTCGGAAATAGTACGGAATCTGTCGCTTCCATCGATTGCCGGGCTACCGATTTACCGGTAGTGCGCACGCGCGACCACCGACAGACGATCCTCGTCACGGCGAGATGCGCACACACGCCGTAAGCATTCTTTGCCGTGGCACCGATTGGATTGTAAAAGGCGCGGGGACGTGAAATGGGCGATTCGCAGGCCGACGCGGATGCGATACGCAGCAACGGTGATACCGCTGCCGGTCACGGCCGCCGAGGTCGCCTCCGGTGCCACGAACCAGGTGGCATTCATCGCCTCGTCCATCCGATCACCGGAGCCTCGCCCCCAAACCGGGCACTGGCGATCGATTCCACGTCGGCGCTGATACGGATTCCGAGCAAATTACCACAGAAGGCCCTGGGCACCAGTGGTTCACATCGCCGGGACCTCATCAGTTCATCGGACCGGCACCTACCAGCGCGCCGGCCCTCCGACCGCCGGGTCAGTATCCCGGGGTGTCGACCTCGATATCGGGGGCGAGGATCCCACACACCTTCCAGCCCCCGTCTTCCTTCACCAGGTCGTAGGTCGCGGTCGAGCTGGTCTCAGTGCCGAGCACCTCCATGGTCATCTCCATGGTGAAGGTCCCGGAATCACTACCCGAGGCCACATCTACACTCTTCAACGTAGTTTCCGATGCCGGCATATCCGACGGCAAACCAGTAGTCTGCACCGAACTGTCCTGCTCGTCTCCGGAGACCGCGTCGAGATCCGCCGCACAGACCAGATCCTGGGGCTCGCCTTCTCGGTCGACCCATGCCTGCGCCACATCTCGCGGATTGTCGTAGCCACCGCCTATCGAGTCGCCACCATCACTGAAGAGGAAGAACGCCCCCACGCCTACGGCGATCAATACGACGGCGACGCCGCCCAGGATGGCCGCTATCCTGCCCCCGTTTCCACCGGACGGACGCGGCGGCACGCCATAACCTCCGGGGGCCCCGTACTGCGGTTGCCCGGGCGGATAAGGCTGACCGTACTGCGGTTGTCCAGCATAGGGCTGTCCCGCAGGTTGCCCGGGATACGGCCCGGCCGGAGGCATCGGCTGACCGGACCGATGCGAGTAGGGATAAGGCAATTGGGGGTGACCCATTCGAAAGTCCTGTTTTCCTTGCGTTCATGTGCGGCACCGAGCGTGATGCCGCATCCTCGTAGTGATTTCCCCCCGGGGCGCCATGACGTTAACGTCACCTCGCGTGAACCGCCCCAGGCGGACAGCAGTACGGAGCCCCGGGAGGTCGATGTATCGTCAATATCCCACGTAGCCCGCCCCGTGGGACATATTGACGATTCCGGGCACATTCTCGAGCGACCCGTAGCGGTCGATGGCGTAGGCGGTACCCGCGCAAATGTTGTCGACCGGATTCCAGATATCGGTGTGGCCGGGTAGGGCATGGGCGTTGAAGGTCGGATCGATGGTCTGCATCAAGCCCTTCGACGGAGTGCCCGCGTCTGCGTTGCTGTCCCACAGGTTGATCGCGTTCGGGTCGCCGCTGGATTCCTTCTCGATCATCGTGGCGATGATGGCCGCGTCGGAGTCCTTGATGTCGTAGCCGTTCTCGCGCAGCACCTCGATCGCCTGGTCGATCCACTGCGCCAAGTCGCCGGTGGGCATCTTGGTGGGCCGACCGGATGTGCCGGTGATCTCGCCACCGGACCCGGAATCATCGTCGGACCCGGAGTCACCACCGTCCGAGGACTGCCCGCCCATGAGCGGACTCGCCGGGGAGCCGCTGCTCACCGGCGCGCCGCCGGTACTTCCCGACCGGTCCTGCGGGACCTGCAGGGACTTGTTCTCCAATTCATTGTGCGCGGACTGCATCTTGCGGACGGTGGCGCCGATGGTGTTGTCGATCGCGACGACCGCGTCGAACTGCTGCCGGGAGGTGGGATTGTCCGGGACGCCTTCGGTGATCTCGATGACCGCGTCGCGCAGGTGCTCGAAATATCCGCTGACGCCGTTGGCATCGTCGGCGGCCAGGGCAGCGAGTTCGGCGATCTGGTTGTCGAGAGTGTTCCAGTCCTCTATATAGGTCGCGACCTGCTGATCCAGCAGCTCGTACTTGTCCGCGAGGTCACCGTCGCCGGGCCGCTCGCCGGCGAGGCGGGCGAACTGCTGGGCGGTGAGACTCGTCGCGGTACGGTCACCCAGCCCGCCCTCCAGTGCTTTGAGGACCTTCTCTGCATAGTCGATATAGGGATTCAACAGCGGAGCGTTGTACGGACGACGGAGTGCCCAACTCTTTGCGACAACCATCGCCCTCCGTCCCGCGCCCAGTACATCACCACTTTCTCAGCAGAGTTCCATCCGGCGCGTGGCCGAACATCCCCGCTGATGAGAAGCTCGCACCGATATCTCGGTAGTACCACGGCGAAATCTTGCCCGGGAACATGTCGACAGAATGCCGGGTGGGAACGAACCGGCGCCGGAGCTCTGCCTTCTTGCAGTCCTGCGCACGAGCACGTTCGGGTCGCCGCTCGGACCGAAGCCCGCCGAGACTACGCCAGCACCGAGGAATCGGTGGAAGGAGCGGAGTTCGCCATGCTGTTCGCGATGCTTTGGGCATTGGCGATCCGCTGCCCACGCGCTTCGCCGGAGCTCCGTTCGTAGTACTGGTCGAAGACCGCCGCGGCGTCGCCGGCATTCGTGGTGCTCTTCAGTCTGCTCATGGCGCCCGATTCGCTGGTTTCCAGTTCGTGCACCATGAAGTCGATCTGCGTCTCCCAACTCGTCACATCCTGGCCACGGGAGGCCGCGAACGCTTCGAGGTTCGCCCGGCGACCGCCGAGCCACTGAGCCAGGCCGATCGCGCCTTCCCCCGGGTTGTACGCGCCGGTGTCGAAGCCCGACTCAACCTGGAGGTTCCCGAGAATTCCGGCAGCCTGTGCCGGAGTGAAGCCCTTTTTGATCAGGTACTCGTACATCTCCTTCACCTGAGCCTTCTCACCCTCGCCGATGGGCTGGGCCGACGCGCCGCTGTAGGCACCGCTGGTATTGGTGAGGCCCGGAACATACGGCGCGGCCCCACCGTTGCCCGACCAGTTCTGCGCGGGGACCTCGGTGGACTTGCCCTCCAGCTTCGCGTAGGCACGCAGGATCGCCTCGTACGCGACGCCGACCGCGTTGTCCAGCGCGTTCACCGCATCGATCTGGCGGGCCGGAGTGGGATCGTTCGGCACCGCTTCGGAGATGTCGACCGCGCTGTCACGCAGTTCGTCGAACTCCCGGCTCACGGTGTTGGCGTCTTCGGCGGCGAAGCCGGCGATGAACCCGATCTGGTCGTCGAGGGACTCCCAGTCGTCCTGGTAGCCCTCGACCTGTTGCATGTTGAGGTCGTACTGCTGCCGCAAGGCGCTCTCGCCGGGGCGCTCGGCCGCTTTCTTCACCAGCTTCCCGGCGTTCAGCGTTTGCGCGTTCTTGTCACCCAGTCCGTCTTCCAGGGCTTTGAGGACCTTCTCGATATAGGTGATGTAAGGGTTGAGAATCGGAGCGTTCTCCGGACGATGAAGCGCCCATTCCTTCGTCGGAGCCATCGTCCACCTTCCTCGACCCGATACAACACCTGCATAACAGGATTCCATCTCGCAACCCGGCCACCCTCCCGCCCGTGAGAATGCATGCGAGCTCACCAGGCAGCGATGAAAAATCTCGTCGTGTCACGTCAATCCGAACGAGACCCGACGAGCCCCGGCGGGCTCATCACAGACCGGCGGCCCACGCCTACCGCCGCCAGAAAGGACATGATCATGGGAACCATCGCCGTGCACGAATTCGTCTCCCTCGACGGAACGTACGAGGACCCGTCGTTCACCTTCGAGTTCGGATTCGATCCGCAGATGGGTGAGACACTGGCCGCGATCACCGGAGCGGCGAAAGCGATCCTGCTCGGTCGCAGAACCTTCGAGATGTTCGCCCCGGCCTGGTCCACCCGGACCGTCGAGGACGATCCGGGCGCCCCGTTCTTCAACGACACCGTCAAGTACGTGGTGGGCGCACGGGAGCCGCAGGTCGAATGGGCCAACAGCGTCTCGTTGGGTGCTTACGATCCCGACCGGATCCGCGCGCTGAAGGACGAGATCGACGGCATCGTCTACATCAGCGGTAGCGGTACCCTCGTCCGGGCACTGCTCGCCGACGGCCTGGTCGACGATCTGCACCTGTTCGTGTATCCCGTCACCCTGGGCAAGGGGGAGAAGCTGTTCACCGAAGGGCTCGACGTCACGAAGTTCGCTCTCAAAGGCCATGACGTGTACGCCAACGGCGTGGTGCACCTGGACTACGGCCCGGCCGGGTCCTGACACGCCCCGGCGCCGCGCCCGCGAATCGGTGCCGGTCACGTCGCCGACTCCCACGCGACGCCGGTCGTATCCACCACCACGCCTCTCCCGGCGGCTAGGTTCGACAGCAGTGCCGAACCACAGGAGGAGTCGTATGCCGGACCCGGTCGCATCCACCCCGGAAGACCTTGTCGCCCCGCTGCCGGTCGAGCAACGCGCCCGGCTGGGCAGTGGGCGCGACTTCTGGTCGACCGAGCCGATCGGGGATATTCCGTCGATCATCCTCTCCGACGGTCCGCACGGCCTGCGCTATCAGGATCCGGATCGCGCCGGTGACGCGCTGGGCATCGGCCCGAGCATTCCGGCCACCTGTTTTCCGCCCGCGGTGGGCCTGGGTCAGAGCTGGGACCCAGAGCTCGCCGCCCTGGTGGGGGCGGCGATCGGCCGGGAGGCCGCGGCGGCGGGTGTGCACGTCGTGCTGGGGCCCGGAATCAATATCAAGCGCGATCCGCGCTGCGGCCGCAATTTCGAGTACTTCTCCGAGGACCCCCGGCTGACCGCCGCGCTGGCCACCGGCTGGGTACGTGGACTGCAACGGCAGGGGGTGGGCGCGTCACTGAAACACTTCGCGGCGAACAACACCGAACACGAGCGGATGACCTCGAGTTCGGACGTCGATCCGCGGCCGCTGCGCGAGATCTATCTGCACGCGTTCGGGCACGTGGTGCGCGAGGCCGCCCCGTGGACGGTGATGTGTTCGTACAACAAGATCAACGGCGTGTACGCGGCGCAGAACCGCTGGCTGCTCACCGAGGTCCTGCGCGAGGAGTGGGGTTTCACCGGTGTGGTGGTCAGCGACTGGGGCGCGGTCGACGACCGGGTCGCCGCGGTCGCCGCGGGACTGGATCTCGCGATGCCCGGCCCCGACTAGGCGGGTGATGCCCGGGTGGTCGCCGCGGTCGCCGACGGCGCACTGGACCCGGAGGTCGTAGCGGCTTCCGCGGGCCGTCTGGCCGCGCTGGCCGTCCGCGCCGCCGGGAACGCCGATCGGGAGACCGGCTGGGACGCCGCCGAACACCATGCGCTCGCCCGCAGGGTCGCGAGCCGCTGTGCGGTGCTGTTGAAGAACGATCACGACCTGCTCCCCCTGTCCCCCGGCGGGCATATCGCGATACTCGGTGAATTCGCGACCGAACCGCGATACCAGGGCGGGGGTTCGTCCCACGTCAACGCCACCCGGGTCGATATCGCGCTAGACGAGATCCGTGCGCACGCCGGATCGGCGACGGTCGGCTACGCTCGCGGATTCGACACCGGATCCGAGTCCGCGACGGCGGATCTGCGTGCCGAGGCGGTCGAGGCGGCCGCCCGGGCCGATGTCGCCGTGCTCTTCCTGGGGCTCGCGGCCGCACAGGAATCCGAGGGCTTCGACCGCGACCACATCGAACTGCCCGCGGACCAGGTCGAGCTGTTGCACGCTGTCCGCGCGGTACAGGACCGGGTGGTGGTGGTCCTGGCCCATGGCGGTGTATTACGACTGGCGTCGATCGTCGATGCCGCCGATGCCATCCTGGACACCGCGCTGCTGGGCCAGGCCGCCGGCGGCGCCGTCGCGGATCTGCTGTTCGGTGTCACCGCACCGTCGGGCCGGTTGACCGAGACGGTGCCGTTACGGCTCGTCGACGTCCCGGCCTACGACAATTTCCCGGGCGAGCAGGGGCATGTCCGTTACGGGGAGGGCATTTTCGTGGGATATCGCTGGTACGACCGCCGCGAGCTCGAGGTCGGTTTTCCGTTCGGGCACGGACTGACCTACACGACCTTCGACTACGCCGAACCACGCACGGTCGCCGATACCGGCGGCGTGACCGTGACGGTGCGGGTGACCAACACCGGTGCTCGGGCGGGCCGCGAGGTGGTCCAGGTCTACACGAGCCCGGTGAACTCGTCGATGCTGCGCCCGCCGCGGGAACTCGGCGGGTTCGCGACGGTGGAGCTGGAACCCGGTGCGGCGGGCGAGGTCACCGTCCGGATACCCCGGCGGGAATTCGCCCGCTGGCACGAATCCGCGGGGCGCTGGGTCGTCGAGGGCGGCGAATACGTCCTGTCCATCGGTCGTTCCAGCCGTGACCTGCCGGTGCGCGCCACCGTGCGGATCGACGGCGACGAGGTCCGGGTGCCGCTCACCCGGGACTCGTCCTTCGCCGAGGTCATGGCGAACGCGGTGGCCGGGCCGGAACTCGAAGCGAAAATCGGGTCGCTGCTCGGCGAGCCCGGTAGTTCGGCGGGGACCGATCCGGGAGTGGATATGGCGCGCATGATCGGTTCCATCCCCATCGGACGGATCGCGCTGAACCTGGGTGGGCTGATGACCGCCGCGGAACTCGACGATCTGCTGGCCCGCGCGAACGGCTGAAGCGGGGACGGGTGTGCACCCACACCGGCTGGGACCTGTCCTGTGATTCATAGTAGCCAGAGGCCGATCGCCGCGATGGTGAGTTCGGCCTGGTAGTAGGCGGGGTGGGCGGCCGCGACCTGGCCGGAAGACACTGCTGCCGTCGAGCAACGGCAGCAGTAGCGGGTTGTCACCGCCCTGCCCGCCGGTGAGCAAGATCCGCGTCGGTCAGCCGCAACCATCGACGAGGAGGATCTTGGTGCTCAGCCCGCCGGTCCTCGTCCGGGCCCATGCCCGCTCGGTCCACTCACCACGACCAGCCGCGCCGGACAACCAACTCCACACACCACAACGAATTACGAGACCGGCCCTACAGGCAGGTCCCTCCTCCCTGAGGATCTCCGAACCACCTTTCGCCGGTGCAGCAGACATTCCCCGGGTAGCAGCTTTCGCCGACGGCGCAACACTTATCGCCACATTTTCCACGCGGTGGCCTACAACAATCCGAAGAAGTCGCCAGCCTCGGCAAGCAGCAGCCCGCCGGCGTACAAACATTGCCGCGTGGGCAGAGTTCGCCGTGACAGATCACGGAGTCGGCCGGGATACATCCGTGCGAAGGATCGCAACTTTCTCCTATCTCACAGCACTGACTCCCGCATATTGTCTGATCAAGATCACACAGCGCGTACTGTGTGCAATTCTTCTCACCGGGCACATAACAACCGTTACCGTGACAGCAGACCTGACCGGGTGGGCAACAAACGTTCCGGCTGGAGATAGTTCCCGTCCAGTCGAAGACGGTGCAGCACTCGGAATCCTCCGCGCAGCACTCCGGTTGCCCGGTACTCAGACGCCGGCAGAGCTTCTGCCCGGGGCCGCATCGGGGAAGGTGCTGTTCACGGCAGTACTGCGTACACATCGGCTTGCATTCGCGCTCCAGAAGGGAAGTCGGAGTATCCCATCCGTCCGCGTCCCGGACACAGTCACGAACGCATTCCTCCACACAGGCGTCGGCAAGAAGGACGCCCTCCTCCATATAAGCACCAGCGGGCACTGTGCAGTACTGCTGGACCGTACGGTAGAGCGAACAGTCTGCCGTTGCGGCTGGAATGGACATACCCGTGCCTCCCGGCGGGATCATCGATCGTAGTATGGAGATAATTTCGTCACCAAGAACGGAAACTCCTCGGTGACGTCGACTCGGACAAAATACTTCTCGGTCACGTCGGTGGTGCGACTGGTGTATGACAATATGACGTCGAGAATGTTTCGAACGGCACTGAGCCGCGAAGGGCGCGTTTCGATCGCGGTCACCGACGATCCGGCTGCGAATGCCTCTGCACTCTTCGCGTATATGCTCGGGTATCGGGCGACGAGATAGTTGAGCGCGCGGTGTTCATCGGACGCTCCGGAGTTGTCGGCGATTTGCATCACCCGATCGAATATCTCCTGTGCCGCCGATCGGAACCGCTCTTCCTCGACCGCGTCCGGCTTGGGCAGCGCCCTCACCAACGCCGCGGTGTCGAAGGCATAGATCTGATCGAATGCCACTACGGGGAGCGTCAATCCATTGCAGTAATTCGGCGGCGCCAACCCGCCCCGCAGACCGATCAGGAGATGGAGGTCGGTCGGGTTGGGAGCTTCCCGAAGAGCTTCGATGAGCAGGGTCAGTTCAGCCGGATCCCGTGGTCGCACCAGATAGGTTTCGAGCCCCTGGATCATGAACACATAGCATGCCAACCTCGCCAAATATCTGTTCTGCGGATCGGAGAGCACAGCATGAAGCGCCTCTCGATCGGTCAGGTCGGCAGTCGCGGCGCGTCCGGTCGCCTGCGCGAACTCCTTCTCGATTCCCAGGCTCGCCAGTCGCGGCTCGATCCGGCCCAGAGCGTAGACATAGGGTGAAGACAACCCGTGCCAGCTCGAAGCTTCGGCACCTGTAGGCCCGCCGGTGCCATCGGACCCACATCCGCATGCTTCCGGCTCCGGCACGGACGCGGGATCGGCTACGTCATCCTGTGGAACGGCCGAGCGCCCTGGGATGTCCCGCGGGCCGGATGTAGCCTTCGCCGAATTCTGTAGCAGCACATCATGATCCTCCATGCGGCAACGCTCCCTTCTCGATCGCACCATCGAGCATCGCTCGAGCCGGATCACATCAGGCCGAGTCCGGTACAGCCGGAAGGTGCTGGAAACTCACGAATACGGTCCGATGCGTGCCGGCTCATCGTTTCCGGTTACCTTTCCCGACGATCGTGATCCAACGGTCGAGGGCTTCGGCCCGCCGTTCGCATCCCCGACACGGACGGATTCCAGCGGTGGCGGTCACGCGTTTCATCAAATCTCCGAAACCGATATCCTCGTCGTTGACGAATCCGGGAAGGCGCACAGCCGAGTGTCCACGGTTCGGTTCGTCGGCCGTATCACTGACGTCGTGTCCCTGATCATCGCCCATCTCGACACCCTCGAACTCGTCGCATGGTTCGTAAAGCCTCGAAAGCCGTCCAGGCATTCAACAGTGGTGGAACAACAGACGCTCGGCGATCGCCGACCCGGCTCAGCGTGTACATCAGTTCCGCGGTCGAAGCCTGCGGGAATTCTGAACACAACAGCGCGACCGTGCCAGTCACCACCGCAGCGGCGGCACTCGTTCCACCGAAAGGCTTCAGGCCTTGGCCCGGCGCGAGACTGGTTATTCCCTCCGCGGGCGCACCGATCCCGCGCCAACCGATCGAATGTCCGAGGTTGGAGATCGCCGAAGGTCGGCCCTGTAGGTCGTACGCCACGGCCGGAACTACGGATCTATGCCGCGTCACCGGCGAACCGGCCATGGCCCGCTGATTTCCCGCCGCCGCGACGATGATCACCTCACGCCGGAACGCGTGGTCCAATGCCTCTCGCAGTGTTCGACCCGCCTCGGCGGTTCGCTGATTCACTGCCAGGCTCACATTGACGATGCGGGCACCCGCTTCGACCAGTTCCACTATCGCCGACGCAAGTTCGCGGTAGGTTGTGGCGGCAGGCTCGGCATCCGAAAACACCGAGCGAACCAGGAGAGTCACTCCGGGACAAATTCCCGGGGCGCCTGATCCACGCTCGGCTACCAGGATACCGGCGACGGCTGTCCCGTGGAACGATCCGCGGCCTACTCGCGAAGGCCCGCCGTCCTGCGCACGAAGGAATTCGAAGCTCGCATCGGCGAACTCCGAGCGCGCACTGTTCACCCGTCCATCGATCAGTCCGACCCGAAGATTGCGTCGACCACGCGTCCGGGACATCAAGCGAGGCAGCGAGACCAATGCCAAAGGATCCATCTCGGGCTCTCCATATCTCGTGGCTGCGCTGTGACTCGGCACCCCTCGTCAAGGACGTTGCCGCCGAATAGGCGAACCGGGGGGCGATACCCCGTATACACGCGGTCGGGCCCACTGTGCTCAGGGCGTTCTACGGGTCGAAATTTCCGGGCGCGGTGAATGCGGCGCGGTCAGCGCCACTCGTATTGGGGTCGGTGTCGGGATCCGGGCCCAAATCGGGTTCACCGGGGTTGTTCGATGACCGGAGGTAGATCCTGCCGTACAACCCCTCATGCCCCGACTCCGTGTCCGCTACGTCCCTGGGTACGACAACCTGAAATGTCCGGGGCACGATCTGCTGCCCCGGAACGAACGTGGTCGGGGTGAACTGTGCCGTGATCTGGTCATCGTCGCCACCGAACGGCTCATCGTTGTCGCTCTCCCATATCTCGACGACCTCACTGAAGGTGTCCTGGCGTTCCGGTGGATCGAATATCGCGCGATAAGTCACCTTCAAGAAATACTTGTTCTCCGGATCCGGCCCGAAAGGTCCACCCTCTATCTTGGCATTCTTTATATCGACCATGACCGCCCTCTTTCTCCATCTCTGTCGCCCCATCCGGTTCCACTGCATCGCGTTTCCGCGGCCGGGTTCGCAATTGCCCGCGGCCGCCCTCACTGTTCAAGGGTCGTCGAGCCACAACAACCGGGCACGCGTGGCAATCCGAGAACCAGCGGCTGTTCCCACGGGGCGCCCGCCCTATCTGGCCCGGACGTACCGGCCATGCAGGCGCATCGTCAGACCTTCCGAACCGGATCACCCGTAGTCCACCAGGGACTTCGTGCGCGGGCCGCATCAGCGGAAGCGCCCGTACCAGCACTTGAATACAACGCAAGTATTCGAGCACACCTCCGGATTTTGCCGAGTAGCCCTCCCACTACCGGAAGCGTCGCATGGCACGCACTTCCGACGATAATTCACGGACCAACTTCTCCAGCGGCGGGCCGATCCGGCCACCGTTGAACTACTCATTTCTGCATTTCATGGTCCTCCTTTCGGAGGCACATGTCACTGATCGTTAGTTCACGGAAATGCCTGTCATCCAGGGTAAGTGAAGCTGTGCGCGTGGAGATTCGACCGGTCATGATCGACCGGGCGTCGACGGCTCCGCGACACCCGTCGACCGCGCACTGAAGCCGTTGCCGGCTCGCGGCTGAGCGGTGGTGGTGCCCGGTATCCAAATTTCGCGGCGGGCACTTGCGACCGCGCGCCGGACCGGACGGCTCTGCGATCGGGAGCGCTGGAACACCATCGGCAACATCGCGCGCGGCAAACACTCCCGAAATCAACGGCACCGCACCCGTCTGCGACCCGGTGCGCGGGACTGATGTCCTGCAGATGCCGCGCCAAGTGATATGCGTGCGTTCAATCGGTTCGTAATCGAGAACTTTCCTCGCGGGCGGCGGAGGGGTCGCTCTGGACGGGATGGTGAAGCGCGCAGGCCTCGCGAAGGCTATTGTCGAGCGGCCGACGCCCGTGGGTATCGGCCTGTTCACCGGGGCCTCGGGCACCGCGACCGGAGCCGAATGATCGCGGCTGGCCGACGCGGGTCGTGCTCACCGGCAGGCGGGGCGGTGACAACCCGCAACTGCTGCCGTTGCTCGACGGCAGCGGTGTCTCCCGGCCAGGTCGCGGCCGCCCACCCCGCCTACTACCAGGCTGAACTCACCATCGCGGCGATCGACCTCTGGCTACGACGAATCACAGGGCGAGCCCCAGCCGGACGCGTCACGTCAAGACTCCTAGCCGCGCGAATTCTCGATCGAGGCAGAAGGATTACTTCGATTTGCCATGATCGTCATCATGTTCGGAAATCCCACTCTCGCCGGGCTCGGGCGAATTCTGCGTATGGCCGGGCAGCGTGCCGTGCCGGTCGTTCTCGCGGTCGTCGTATCCCTCGGTCTCACGGCGAGCCCCACCCACGCCGATCCCGCGGCGCCGGCGCCACTCCCCTCGGCGGGATGTTCGGCACCGCAGCCGCGGCCCGGCACCGAGGCGATACTGTTCGGCTCCCGCGGTATCTCCGGTATCTACGGCCTGGACGTTCCCCCGGACACCGGCCGGCCGTTGCCGGTCGTCCTGGATCTGCACGGGTATCTCGAGCCCGCGTTCATCCAGCACACGAGTACCGAGTTCGGTGCCTACGGGCGCAGCCACGGCTTCGTCACCGTCACCCCGCAACTGCTGCGGCCGGGCATGCCCCGCTGGGACTTCGGCCCGGGCTCGGCCGATATCGGCTATCTGGCGGATCTGCTCACCGAAGTGGAAACCACACTCTGCGTGGACACTCGGCGGATCTACGTCACCGGGCTGTCCATGGGCGGTTTCACCACGTCGTCACTGGGCTGCCAACTGGCCGACCGGATCGCCGCCATCGCACCGGTCGCGGGCCTGGCCGATTTCGCCTGGTGTGCTCCGGCCCGCCCGATCCCGGTGATCGCCCTGCACGGCACCGCCGACCCCATCGTCGCCTACGAGGGCGGGAAGGGTCCCAACGCGCGACTGCTTCCCTCGCCGGACGGATCCGGTTCGGCCGACCCCGGCCATCGCGGGCCGGCGGTGGACGGTCCGGGGCCGCATTCGATTCCGGAGAACGCCGCCGCCTGGGCTCGGCGCAACGGCTGTGCGAGTGGGCCCGTCGACCGGCAGGTCACCGACGATGTGGTCCTGTCGGCGTATCCGTGCCCGGCGGGAGCCGAGGTCCAGCTGTGGTCGGTGACCGGCGGCGGCCACCTCTGGTTCGGCACCCCGTCGGAGATCTTCCCGGCGGCCCTGGTCGGCAACGATACCGAGTCGATCAGCGCCACCACGCTCATCTGGGACTTCTTCCGCGCACACGCGCTGAGCTGACTCGATCAGCTCAGGGCGGCGAGCCGCTGCGGGCGCGGTCGTATTCCGCGGCGAGCCGGTCGACGACGGCCGCGGTAGAAGCGATCCCGGTCACCGCGCCGATACCGTGCCCCGCGCCCCAGATATCGCGCCACGCCCGGGCCGCACCGGAGTTCAGGAATGCCAGCGACCCGGGCCCGTCACCGGGGCCCCAATGCCTCCGGGTCCATCCCGGCGGCGACGATACTCGGGCGCGGGTGGTTGCCGTCGACGCCGGTGCGGAAATCCGTGTAGACGATATCCCCGGCGGTACCGGCGACGATCATCTTCTTGTACTCGGGCACCGCCGCGGCCTCGTCGGTCGCGAGGAAAGTCGAACCCACATACGCGAAATCGGCGCCCGCGGCGAGGGCCGCCAGCACGCTGCCACCATGCGCGACGGCACCCGAGAGGGCCAGCGGGCCGTCGAACCACTCCCGGATCTCCCGGACCAGTGCGAACGGCGACACCGTCCCGCCGTGACCGCCCGCCCCGGCGGCCCCCGCGATCGGTCCGTCGGCGCCCTTGGCCACGGCCTTGCGGGCGAAGGTATCACTGATGACATCGTGCAGCGCGATTCCGCCGTAGGCGCGGATCCGCTCGTTGACATCGGCGCGGGCGCCCAGCGAGGTGATCACGATCGGCACCCGGAACTCCTCCGGGATCGCCAGATCCTCCAGCAGGCGCGCATTGCTCTTGTGCACGATGAGGTTCACCGCGGACGGCGCCGTACCCGGGGTAGCGGCCAGTTCCCCGGTGATCCGGGCGAGCCATTCCCGCAGGGCGAGTTGCGATCCGGGCCGCGGCCCCGGGCGCACCGGCCCGGCACGTTATTTCCGGGGCAGGCCGAGCACCAGCGTCGCGATGGTGTTGAGCTGGATCTCCAGCGTTCCGCCGCCGATGATCCAGGTCGGGATATCGAGTTCGTGGTGAACCGGTTCGGAGACCGCCTCGCCCAGTGCCCCGGCCGGGCCGATCAGGTTCAGAGCGGCGGCCGCGGCGTCGGTGTGCAGCATGGAGGCCGCCGCCTTCGCGACACTCGTGGCCGGGCCGACCGGCTGACCGTCCAGCCGCCGGATCGTCTCGCGCAGATTCAACGCCGAGACGGCCGCCCCTCGGGCGCTGATGCGGCCGAGGGCGCGCAGCGCGTCCTCACGACTGCCGGCGTACTGCGCGCGCTCGATGATCTCTCTGATCCGCTTGTTGTGTCCGGGGTCCCGGACACCGCCGATGAACAGGCGTTCCTGCGCCAGCGTCTCCAGGGTCAGCGTCCAGCCCTGCCCCGGTTCGCCCAGGACCATCGAATCGGGCACGAAGGCATTGTCGAAGAACACCTCGTTGAATTCGGCATCGCCGCTGGCCTGGGTGATCGGGCGGACCGTCACCCCGGTGCCGTGCATATCGACCAGGAACATGGTGAGTCCGCGGTGTCGTTCGGCGTCCGGGTCGGTGCGGCCCAGCAGCAACCCCCAATCGGCGCGATGGGCCAGCGTGGTCCAGATCTTCTGCCCGGTCAACTCCCACCCGCCCTCGACCCGGGTGGCCCGCAGGCTCAGGGAGGCGACATCGGATCCGGCCTCCGGTTCGCTGAACAGCTGGCACCAGATCTCTTCCCCGCGCAGCGCGGGAGCCGCCAGCCGGGCCAGTTGTTCGGGTGTGCCCCGGTGCAGCACGATGGGTACCACCCACTGACCGATTCCCATAGAGGGCTGGGCGATCCCGTGCCGGTCGTATTCGTCCTGCAGGATCAGCTGTTCGAGGGGTCCGGCCTCGATACCGTAGGGCCGCGGCATCGGGGGCGAGACCAGGCCGTGGTCGGCCAGCAGCGTCCGGCGCGGCCCCGGATTCACCGCATCGGTATCGCCGATCTTCGACGGACCCGGGTTGTCCAGTTCCGCCGCCCGGTCCAGGATCTGCGAAATCTCCTCCCGGAAGGACGAATCGGTCTCGGGCAGGGGTACGGCGAAGGTACGCGCGCCGTGCAGGGCCGCCTCGCCCAGCCGCAGTTCCCACGATTCCACCGGCCCGGCCAGCGCGGCCAGGGCTATCGCTCGACGCCAGTAGAGGTGCAGATCGTGCTCCCAGGTGAACCCGATCGCGCCGTGCAGGCCGAGACATTCCACGGCCGCGTGTACGGCCCTGCCGAGGGTGGTGAGCGCCGCACCCGCGACCGCGTGCGTCCGCTGTCGCGCGTCGTCGTCGAGGCCGCGGATCGCGTCCCAGGCCGCCGCGGTGGCGAGTTCACTGGTGATGAACAGTTGCGCGGTGCGGTGCTGCACCGCTTGGAAGGCGCCGATCGGCCGGCCGAACTGGGTCCGCGAGGTGACGTAGGCGGTGGCGGTGTCCGAACACCAGCGGATCACCCCCGCGGCTTCCACGGCCGACAGTGCCACGGCGACCGCCCCGGCCCGCTCGGTATCGAGCGCGACCGGCGTATCGACGGCGACCGAGGTGAACCGGATCTCGCCGATATCCCGGCCCAGGTCGGCGCCGTCCCGCACCACGACCTCGAGTCCCGCGGCCGCCCGGTCGACGACGAACCACCGGGTCTCCGTACCGGACGCCGCGGCCACCACGAACAGTTCGGCCGACGCGGCGCCCAGCACCGGCCCGGTGACGCCACCGAGTCGTGCGGTCTCACCGACGCCATCGTCCACCGTGATCGCGTGCTCGGGCGCGACGACCGCGCCGGTCGCCCCGGCGGCGAATTTCCGCAGCAGGGCATCGACGCGGTCCTCCCCCGCCGCGGCGGCGAGCACCGCGCTGGCGACCACTGTGGGCAGCAGGGGTCCGGGCAGCAGCGCCCGACCCGATTCGGCGACCACCACCGCGAGATCGCCGAGTGTGCCGCCCTGGCCGCCGATCGATTCCGGCAGATGGACCCCGGCCAGGCCGAGTGCCACCAGGTCGGGCCAGAAAGTCGGCCGCACACCCGCTTTCAGCTCCTCGGTGTTCGCACGGAGGTATCCGCGACCGGCGCGGCGGTCGGCGAATCCGGTCACGGTTTCGGCCAGTGCCGCCTGGTCGGCGGTCAGCGCTACAGGCACGGTTCTCATTCCGGTCGAGGGGTACGGTCTCGTTCCCGATCGGGTCGGGGAACTCGGGACTAGAACCTGTTCTACTCGTGGTGGAGCCGTTCGCACAACCCGGATGCGGGCGGGTCCGCCGAAACCGGAGGCGGCAGCCTTCAGATGAGCGATCCCACATCCTCGGCGACCAGGTTGTCCATGGCCCGTTCGGCCACCGCGGCAATGGTCATCGACGGATTGCAGGCGGCGGCGTTGCCGGGGAGCAGCGCACCGTCGAGCACATACAACCCCGGCTGGTCGTGCACCCGTCCGTCGAGATCGCAGACCGTCCCCATACAGGCGCCGCCCAGTGGATGCCAGGTCGAGGGGAAGGCGCGATTGGTATCACCGATCACCGAGGCCGGCCCGGCCACCTTGTGCACGGTCTTCTCGATCCGGCCGTACTGGATGGCCGCGTCACCGTCCGCGGGCCAGAACAACCGGGAGCTGTCGGTGGCCGAATCGTAGGCGAAGCGGCCCCGCGCTTCGCTCACCCCGTAGCCGACGAGCATGGTGGTGTGCGCGTCCATACCCAGCGGTGGAATCGAGGCCTGGATAACGGTATGCGCCGTCGCCGGATCGTCCCAGTTCAAGCTGCCGTAGACGACCGGTCCGCCCTGTTCGGCGCCGAAGTCCTCGGCCAGGTCGGTCCAGGTGTAGATCCGGTCGGCGTTGGTCCCCCACCCCGCGCCCAGCTGGTCGGGCATATCCGGAATGAGGCCCTTGGCCGCGGCGCGCACGAGCAGGTCGGTGGTGTTGAGACTGCCGGCGGCCATGACGAGGGCCTTGGCGGTGAGGATTTTGTTCTCCAGCACCCGCGCGGTCTCGTCGGTCCGATCGACGTGCACGAGCCAGCGGCCGTCGGACCCGCGTTCCACATCGGTGACGTTGTGCATGACCTGCACATCGACCAGTCCGGTGGCCTCGGCGGCGGCCACGTAGGTGACATCCACCGAATGCTTACCGCCGTTGTTCACCCCGAACGCGCCGGCACCGTTGGTGTAGGAGGCCGCCATTTCACCACGGGTTTCGGCGAGGGCGAAATTCCAGTCGATGGGCATGGGGATCTTGGACACCGGCAGGCCGGCGGCCGCGGCGTTCCTGGCGAAGAGGCGGGCGGCTTTGTAGTGCGGGTGGGCGATCAGTTCGTCGGGCGCCACCGCCAGCCGCAACATGGCCGCGACGCGCGGATAGTGCACGCGGTCCATCAGCTGCCAGTCCAATTCCTGCGGGAAATGCGTAGTGAACACCGCTTCGCTCGGTTGCAACGACATTCCCTGGTAGAGCAGGGAACCACCGCCCAGCCCCGCCGCGCACAGCGCCGTCATATTCTCGCCGACGACCGCGTCGAGCAGGCCTGTGTAGGGCTCGAGCGCCACCGGTTTCCCGAACAGTTGCGGATCCGAACCGTGCCACAGTAGTCGCCGGTCGGGGTTCATGGGGTTGCCGAAGGTGTCCGCGTTCGGCCCGGTCGCCCAGCGCCTACCGCGTTCGAGCAGCAGGACCGGGACACCGGCCCGAGCCAGCCGGAGCGCGGCGATCCCGCCGCCGAATCCGGAGCCGATGACGATCACCCGATGTTCCTCGCGCACAACGGGAGTGCGCCGCCGCGGGCTGCGGCTCGCGGGTTGCGCGGAGGCGACGGCCGTACCGGCGACGGTGAGACCGGCGGCCGCTGCCGCGGTACCACTCAGGAATGTGCGCCGTGGGAATGCGGACAAGGACGACCTCCGAACAGCTGTGCACAACTCCGCGCAACAGCCACACCGCCGCGCCCGGCCCCGGAACGCGGCGGCCGGGACAGCCGACAAGCGGAGTGCCCGTGGAATCTTCCGCGAGCGAGTCAAAACTAGACACCTGTCGAGACGGGTGTCAATAACCAATCGGACGCTCGGCCAACTACCGCGCCGTGATCACGATGCGCCGTGCCACGCGAGTTCGGAGTTCCGTTCCGGCGGCCGCGAATAACGACCTGCACACCTGTCCGTCGCAGGTGCGGGCCCGGTTCAGGCCCCGCGGGGAATTTCGAGTTCGGCCTTGATCCGCTTCAGGGTCCGCCGGATATTGCCCTTCTGGAATTCGGCGAACCCCCGTTTGCCGGTGGCTATCCGGTCGAACCACAGGGCGGGAGTGTCCGGCCAACCCGCGCGATCGTCGTACCAGGTCTCGGTGATCCGCGTGCCGTCGGACACCTCCTCGAACCGGTACTCCCAGGTGGCCGCGGCCACCGGCAGCAACGGCTTCCACACCCCCCAGCGGCGGACCTCGAAGACGAACCGGCTCGGCCGTTCGGCCACCACCACCGTGCATCCGGTGTGCCAGCGCATGGCACCGCGCCGGTTGGCGCCCACGAACTCCATACCCGGATAGACGGGCCGGCCCGGCTCCGGGACCACGGCCCCGGTGTTCTCCGGGCTCCACCTGCCCATCTGGGTCACATCGGTCACCGCGTCGTAGGCGGTCTCCGGATCGATGCGCACCACGATACTGTCGGACACCTGGGTGGTCCGGGAAATCTTCACCACGGTCGTAACTCCTTGTCGGCCCCGTCTTGTTCGTCGATCCTAGGCACCGCGCACACCCGTGCGAGGTCGGCGCGAACCCGGCCGGCGGTCTCGCCGTCGCGTCCCGAACGGATTCGAACCGGTTCCTCTCCGGGCGAAGCGAACGTCGTGCGATATCACCGCGAGCCACCCTGCGCGGCAATGCGATCGACACCGGAATCCGTGTCGTGTGCGGACACACCGAATGCGCCGTCCGGCCAACCGCGCTCGCGCGAGGGGGTACTTCCCGACTCAGCGCGCACGGTCGGCCGCGGCGGCATGCTCGAGCAGCGCCGCCACCGCTCGCTCCGCGCTCTGGGCAGCACTTTCCATCGTGGCCGACCAGTCGGTGCGGGTCCAGTCGCCGGCCAGTACCAGATTCGGCACCGAGGTCCGCTGCTCCGGGCGCAGCCCCGTGGTGCCCAGCACCTGAGAGAACGTGGCCTTCGGCATCTTCACGACCTGGGCGTGTACCAGTCGCGCCGCTTCGGCTTCCGGATAGTAGCGCCGGATCAGCGCCAGCTGTTCCTGAACGATCTCGTCGTTGCTCTTGTGGATCTGTTCGTAGGCGCCGCTGGTGGTGAGGCAGTAGAGCCAGGCACCGCGGGGGGCCCGGCCGTGCATACGTTGCCGGTCGAAGACCTCGTCGATCACGCCGGTCCCGCCGATCAGCGCTTCCATCGCGGATCTCGTGCGCAGCGGCCGGTCCAGGTACAGGTTGGTGCTGACGATCGGGGTGACGCCCAGTTTGTCCGCGGCCGCGTAGATCTCGGCATGTTCGGGCAGCTCGTCGAGCAGACCGTGGATCCGCGAATTGGGTACCGCGCAGACCACCGCGTCGGCCGGGATCTCGGTCCCGTCGGCCAGTCGCACTCCCGTCACCAGACCGTCGGTGATCATGATCCGGCGAGCCACCGTCCGGAAGCGGACATCGACACCGTACCGGGCGAATACCCGCTCGGCGCCGGTGATGTAGAGGGCGTCCAGATCCACCGTCGGATAACCGATGGTGACGCCGACCCGGTCCTGCGCCCCGATGCGGAGGCCGGTCGCGAGAACGTCGGCGACACCTTCGCCGACTCCCGCTGAACCGGCTCGGCCGCGATACCGAGGGCCAGCCAGTCCCACAGCGCCTCCCGCGCCGTGGCGGGCATGCCCACCCGCTCGAACCACTGCTCGGTCGTGATATCGGCCAGATCCGCGGGCTGGAACAGGGCCTGCCGTCCGAGCCGGACCGTCGCGCGCAGCGCCCGGAACCGATCGAGCGGCCCCGCGTCGGGATGGGCGCCGAGCAGTGTCCGCACCGCGCGGAATCCTCTGGTATGCAACAGGACCGCGCGTCCGCCGGGCCAGCGCAGCGTACCCGCGCCCGGGAACTCGAGGCGGTCGCGGGTCCCCACGCTCTCGAGGTAGCGGAACAGGCTGCGATAGCCGCTGGCCACCACATGCTGACCGTTGTCGGGCGTGTCACCGACCTCGGGGACCTCCATCGCCTGGGTACGGCCACCCAACCGGGCCCGCCGTTCGAGCAGTGTCACCTGTTTGCCGGCCTCGGCCAGCCATACCGACGCGGCCAGGCCGGCGAGCCCGCCTCCGATCACCACATAACGACGGGCATCGTCCATCTGCTTCTCCCGGACCTCGCGAATCCCATGATTGACACAATGTAACGCAGTCCATACATTCGTTTCATGGGTTCCGACAACACGGGTGCCGCAGTCCCCACCCGTCACCCCGCCGCTCCGGTCCGGGTCCCCGGACTGCGACCGTTCGCCCTCATGATGGGTATCGGCGCGCCCGACGCCGAGCAGTGGGACGCCATGGGCGCCTCCCTGCTGATCGGGGACGAACCGATGGATTCACTGGTCGACTGGATGATCACGACGGGGATGAGCACCACCCGGCCACTGTTCGAACAGGCCCTGCACACCGGGATCGATTCGGTCCCCGACGCCCCTGCCCCACTGCGCGAGTTCTTCACGGTTGTGGAGACGCCGCCGGCCTGGCTGGATGTGCGGACGCTGCGCCGCGGCGAACAGGTCTTGCGCCGCGGTGGATTCGACGGGTTGTACCTGGCCCGAGACGTCTCCTTCCTCGGTGGCTATCTCGCCTCCGGTTTCAACAAGACACTGCTGCGTACCGGAGCTCTGGAGAAAGGTCCCGCTCAGCGGTTCGCCGAAACCATGCAGTGGGCGCTGGACGTCCAGAACGGAATGGAGAAGTTCGGGCCCGGATACCGGTCGACCCTGCACGTACGATTCGTCCACTCGCTGGTCCGCCGGCACGTGGGCGCCATGCCGGACTGGGACGGCGACGCCTGGGGGCTGCCGATCAATCAGACGGATATGGCGGCGACGCTGGTCGGCGCCCTCATCGCGCCGTTCATCGGCGGGATGGCGATGGGAATCCTGCCCGCGCGGGCGGACCGGGAGGCGGCCGCTCATCTCGCGCGCTACGTGGGGTGGCTCATGGGTGTCGCCGACGAATGGCTGCCCACCGGATTCCGCGACAGTGTGCGGATCCTCTACCACTGCATGACCGCCATCACCAACCCCGACGAGACCACCCGCCGGCTCGCGCTGCCGATGGCGGACGATCCACTCACCTGGAACTACCGCAATCTGCCGTGGTTGCGCGGCAGGATCGCCCGCGCACAGCATCTTTCGATCGCCACCATGTACCTGGGCCCCGGCGCCATGCGCAAGCTCGGCCTGTGGCCGTATATGCCGCCGTGGTATCCGATGCTGCGGTTGCCGGTCAATCTCGTCCGCAGCGCGGCCACCCGGATCAGCCCGGGCGCGCGGGCGCGTGCCGAAACGCGGGGCATGCGGGAGCAGAAAGCGTTCCAGCGGATGCTCGTCGGCTCCGGACCGGCGACCGTCGGACTCGCCGCGCAGAGTCTCCAGGCCGGCGCCTGATCGCTCGACCAGCACTATCACCGACACTTCTATGAAAACCGTGGTCCGGTCGCACCCCGGCGCTATAACGTAGGCCGGTATACGTTCGGCGTGCGACGACCGGGCATCACACCGAGAAAGACAGGGACTATGGAGATTCAGGGAACACGCGCAGTCGTCGTCGGCGGCGCGTCCGGGATGGGACGGGCCAGCGCCGAGCTCTTGGCCGCGCGCGGGGCGAAGGTCGCGATCGTCGACCGGACCGCCGGTGAGGGCAACAAGATCGCGGCCGATCTCGGTGGTTCCTTCTTCGAGGTCGATGTCACCGACCACGCCGGGGTCGAAACCGTGCTGGCCGACGCGGTGGCCGAACTGGGCGGCCTCGATATCGCCGTCAACACCGCCGGCGGTGGGATCGCCGAGCGCACCCTGTCCAGAACAGGCCCACACGACCTGGAATCGTTCACCCGGATCATCGATCTGAACCTGATCGCCACGTTCAACCTCAATCGGTTGCAGGCCTGGCATATGAGCCAGGGCGAACCGAACGCCGACGGCGAACGCGGCGTCATCATCAATACCGCCTCCATCGCCGCCTTCGAAGGCCAGATCGGACAGGTCGCCTACACGGCCGCCAAAGCCGGTATCGCCGGCATGGCATTGACCATGGCGCGCGACCTCGGCTCGGTCGGTGTCCGGGTGCTGGCCATCGCGCCGTCACTGTTCGATACCGGCATCCTCGCCGGAGTACCAGAGGAGATGGTCACCCCGCTCGTCGCCGGCAATGCCTTCCCCAAGCGGATGGGACGCCCGGAAGAGTACGCGAAGCTGGCCGCCGCCATTGTCGAGAACGGCATGCTCAACGGCCAGTGCCTGCGCCTGGACGCCGGAATGCGGTTCGCGCCCAAGTGAATCGCCGCGAACCGGGGTACGGCTCGGCCGTGCCCCGGAGCCGGATGGGGAGTCGGCGCCCGGCACGCCGGGCGCCCGCGCCATAATGGGATCCGACCTTTTCCGACACCGCGGCAGACGGCCGTTTCGCGCCGCACGGAGGTGGCCATGACTCTGGAGAGCGTACGGCCCGCGGAATCGGTGGCCGATCGGCTCGCTCTCGAACGCGTCGGGGAGCGCCGCTTCCGCGGGCGCGTGCACGCCGGACCCGCACGCCGCAGCTACGGCGGCGAAGTAGCCGGTCAGGCGGTGCTGGCGGCGGGGTTCACCGCTCCGGCGGACCGGCCCATCCATTCCGCGCAGACCTATTTCCTGTTGCCGGGCGACACCACCGTCCCGACCGAGTTCGTGGTGGAGCCGGTACGCGACAGTGGCTCGTTCTCGACCCGGCGGGTGGAGGCGGTCCAGAACGGTCGGGTGATCTTCACGATGCTCGCCTCGTTCCATCGGCCCGAGGAGGGTCTGGCCCACCAGGTCGCCGCCCTCGACACCCCCGGCCCCGAGGAGGCACCCGATCCCGCGGAGGTCTTCGCCGAGCAACCCGAAGCCATGCGCTGGACCACCGCCTTCCTCGACGCGCTCGGAGTGGACGCCCGGTTCCCCGATCCGCCCGCCCGCTCGCACGCCATGCGCGGAGCCGCCTCCGGCCCGCGACAGCGGGTATGGCTGCGCACCCGGATGCCGGTGCCCGATTCGGGCCTGGAGCAGGCCGCGTGCCTGATGTATCTGAGCGATCTGTTGCTGCTGTCGGCGACCACGGGACCACACGGCGAGGCCCTGCGCGACCGGGAACTCCAGGTGGCCACGGTCAACCATTCGATCTGGTTCCACGCCCCGCTCCGGGTCGACGAGTGGTTCCTGCACGATCAGTACGGTCGCTGGGCGGGTGGTGGCCGCGGGCTCGCGCACGGCGAGATCCTGGACCGGGCGGGCCGGTTGTGCGCGACCACGATGCAGGAGGGACTGATCCGGCCCCGCGACTCCCGCTGATCCGCGCGCCCCCGCTCGGGTGGTTACGCGGTCTCGCCGGCCGCGCCTGTCTCCGGGGCCACCGCGGCCCCGCGCACCGGCACCTCGCCCGCGACCGGGCGCCGCGGCGATCCGAGCGCGAATTCCACGCCGGTCAGCTCTTCGGCGGCCGCCCAGAGCCGACGACCGGCCGCGGGGTCCGCGGCGCCGGCCGGGGTGGACAACCGGACCGGCGGGCCGACCAGTCCCCACCGGCGCACCGGACCGTAGAACCCGGCACCGGGGACTTCCGGGTCGAGCGCGGCCCGCAGCACGGAACGAGCGCCCCCCTCGGGCGTCTGGGTGACCAGACGTGCCAGCGTCATCACCACATCGCTGTAGGCGATCCGGACCAGCAGGCTCCGGTCGCGCAGGATGGTCGACCGCACCCCGCCGGGATGGGCACCGACCGACAGCGCTCGCGACCCCGCGGCCGCCAACCGGCGCTGCAATTCGACCATGAATGTCATGGAGGCCATTTTCGAGCGGGAGTAGGTCACCAACCGGCCGAAGCTGCGCTCGGACTGTAAATCCTCGAAATCCAATGCCGCGGTGCGGCGCCCGTGGCTCAGGCTGCCCACGCTGACGATCCGGCCGGCCGGTGCGGCGGTGATCATATCGGCCACCTGGGCGGTCAAGGCGAAATGCCCGAGGAAGTTGATGCCGAAATCGCTTTCGAAACCGTCGACGGTCGGCGTCCAGGTGCCGGCCACCACGCCCGCATTGTTGATCAGCAGATCGATGCCGGGGAGTTCGTCGTGTAACCGTCGCGCGCAGGTGGCGACCGAGCTCAGGTCGCCGATATCCACATGCGCCGTCCGGATGTCGGCGCCCGGTACCGAGTCCTCGATATCGGCTTTCGCCGTCGCGGCGGCGATATCGTTACGACAGGCGAGCACGACCGACGCGCCCCGGCGGGCCAGGCCACGGGCGATTTCGAGTCCGATCCCGGTGTTCGCACCGGTCACCACAGCGGTCCGGCCCGACTGGTCGGGTGCGTCGGCCACTGTGCACGATTCGTTCGAAGAGCTCACGGCATCTGTCCAGTTCCACCATGTTTCACGCCGCCCCTCGACCCGGAGGGTCACCTGCCGAGGCAGCCGGTCCCGCCGAAGTATAAGATAATTCTCTTTCTGAGAGAATATTATTTCCGCTACCGGCGCGCGCTCGTCCCCGCCCTGCACCGCGTGCGGTATCGATGGTCTGCCGAGCCCGGAGCCCGCTCATGAATCCTGCCGACAGCGCCCCGGCCACCACCCGCCCCTTCCACCCGCTCGATAGTTCTGGGCCCGTGACTTCGCGGCCCGCGACGAGGTATTCGCCCGGTTGCGCGCCGAACCGGAGCTCACCTGGCACACCCCGCACCCGCCGTGTTCCCGCATTCCGAACCCGGATTCCGGGCGGTGACCCGGCGGCGCGATATCGCCTACGTCAGCCGGCATCCCGAACTGTTCACCTCGAGCCTGGGCATCAGCATGGACCCGCCCCGGCACACCCGGTACCGGCGTATCCTCAGCGCCGCGTTCACCCGAGGCAGGTGCGCCGCATCGAATCCCAGATCGCGGCCAACGCCGCCGAGATCGTCGACGAGTTCCTCGCCGAACTGCACGGCGAGCAGCCGGTGGACCTCGTGGACAGCCTGTCCCGCAAACTGCCCATGCGAACCGTCTCCGACATGATCGGCATCGACCGCGCCGACCGGGAAACCGTCGCGTACGCGGACGAAGCGATGTTCGGCTCGTCCGACGAGGAATACGCGAGCCTCGACGAACGTGCCGGTTTCTTCATGACCCAGTTCGCCGTCCTGCACGGCGCCGGAACAGAACTCGCCGCGCGGCGCCGCCAGAGCCCACGCAAGGACCTGATGTCGGCGATCGTGGCCGCCGAGGTGGAGGGCCATCGGCTCACCGACGAAGAGATCGGCGCTCATGGTCTTGCTCGCCTCCGCGGGAAACGATACCACCGAACAGACCATCTCCCACGGGTTCAAGGCGCTGGTGGACCAACCCGCACAGCGTGAATGACTGCTCGAGGATCCAGCGGGCCGGCTCGGCGGCGCCGTCGAGGAGTTCATCCGCTGGGCGACGCCGGTCCTGCATTTCGCCCGGCACGCGGTGACCGATACCGAGGTCGCCGGCACCCCGGTACGGGCGGGCGAGAAACCGGTGTTGTCCTACTGTTCGGCCGATCGCGACGACGCCGCACTCGACGCGCCCCATATCTTCGACCTCACCCGCGACCCCAACCCGCATTCCGGTTTCGACGGCGGCGGAGGCCACTTCTGCCTGGGCGCATGGCCGGCCAGAATGCAGCTGCGGCTACTGTTCCACGACCTGCTCCCCCGGAACCCCGAGGTGGTGCTCGGCGACCCGGAGTACGGCCACAGCGATTTCGTCCACGGCATCGAACGGATGCCGGTCCGGCGCGCCTGATCAGACCTCGGTGCCGCCCGCTGAGGGGAGCGCAACGCCCAGGCGTCCATCTCGGCCCGGGTGATCCGACCGCCTTCGCGGTGTTCAGGCCGACCGTGATCGACATATCGCCGGTCGGCGCGTCGGGGGTCTGCGGAGGGGTGGGCATCCCGCATACGGCCGCGGCAGTCTCCATATCCGTCGTCCCCGCCATCGGAGACGTACGCTGTTCGGCGAATCGTTGTACGCGAAGAGAGGAATTCCCGTGAAGACAAGGCTCAACTGCCCCTGTGGTGAACATCTGACCGGTGCCACCGAGGACGAACTGGTCGACGTCGTGCGTAAACATCTCACCGAGAACCACCCCGGCCACGACTACTCGCGCGACGAGATCCTGTTCATCGCCTACTGACCTGCCGCGCCGGCCCCTCCGGCCGCCGCTACCGGTCTGCGGAACCACGCGACGAGTGCACCGGACGCACCGTGGTATATGGATCTGGGCGGCACCGCTCGCCGGGAAGGATCCTCATGGACGACCACACACTCGCCGCGACACTGGCCGGCGAAGCCGGGACACTGCTGCTCGGCATCCGGGAACTCGGCGGCGCTGTCGGCGACCGGCGGTCCGACAATTTCCTGCTCGGGCGGCTGGCCGTCGAACGCCCGGCGGACGCGGTGCTCTCGGAGGAATCCCCCGACGACGGGGACCGCGTCCGGCAGTCCCGGGTGTGGATCGTCGACCCGCTGGACGGGACCCGGGAATACGGTGAACCCACACGGACCGACTGGGCGGTGCATGTGGCGCTCGCGGTGGACGGCAGGCCCGCCGCGGGCGCGGTCGCGCTCCCCGCCGAGGGTCTGGTGCTGCACACCGGGCAGCCGCCGGTCCTCCCGCCACCGCCGCCGCCCGGGACCGTGCGGATCGCGCTCTCGCGCAGCCGCCCGTCCTTCGAGGTCCGGCGATTGGTGGCCCGGCTGGGGGCGACCGAGGTCCCGATGGGATCGGCCGGCGCCAAGGCGATGGCGGTGGTCCGGGGCAGCGCCGATATCTACGCCCATTCGGGCGGCCAATACGAGTGGGACTCCTGTGCACCGGTCGCGGTGGCGGCCGCGGCGGGCTTGCATGTCTCCCGCCTCGACGGAAGCCCCTTGCTCTACAACCGCCCCGATCCGTATCTCCCCGATCTGCTGATCTGCCGTCCGGAGCTGGCCGAACTGGCTCTGAAGGCGCTGTCGGAGTAGCTCGCCCGAAGGTGCGGGGCACCCTCGTCGGTACTGCCCGTTCCCGACTCCGTACGTGCAAGGCGCGGCCCACCCGGCACACAATGGTCGGAGGTGTTCGCAACGACAGGAGAACGGCAAGTGAGCGGTCGGCTATCCGGCAGAGTAGCTTTCGTCACCGGCGCGGCCCGCGGTCAGGGCCGTGCCCACGCGGTCCGGCTGGCGGCCGAGGGCGCCGACATCATCGCGGCGGACCTGTGCGGTCCGCTTCCCCCCGCGGTGCCCTACGACGCCGCCACTCGCGCCGATCTCGACGAAACCGTCCGTCTGGTCGAGGAGACCGGCCGCAAGATCGTCGCCGAAGTAGCCGATACCCGCGATCCGGACGCGCTGCGAGCCGTCGTCGACGCCGGGACGGCCGCCTTCGGCCGGCTCGACGTGATCGTCGCCAACGCCGGGATCTGTATCCCCGAACCGTGGGACGCCATCACCTCGGAGTCGTTCCAGGCGGTGCTCGACACCAATGTGACCGGCACCTGGAACACCGTGGCGGCCGGCGCGCCCCGGATCATCGAGGGTGGGCGGGGCGGCTCGATCATCCTGATCAGTTCCGCCTCGGGTGTGGCGATGCAGCCGTTCATGGTGCACTACACCGCGAGCAAGCATGCCGTCACCGGCATGGCCCGCGCGCTGGCGGCCGAACTCGGCAGGCATTCGATCCGGGTCAACAGTGTCGCCCCCGGCCCGGTGGCCACGCCGATGGGTTCCGGGGACATGGTCGGAGCACTCACCCGGGCCGCGGAGACCCACGAGCTCCTGACCCGGATGAACACTCCCCTGCTCCCGGAAGGAATCGCCCAGCCGGAGGACATCTCCGACGCGGTGTGCTGGCTGGCGAGCGACGAATCCCGGTTCGTCACCGCCGGCAGTATCTCGGTCGATCTGGGCGCGGCGCAGTACTGAGCCGGTCGGTTCGCGGCACACCGCCCACATGCCCTCGCGGCGTCGTGCGCGGTGCGGCCGTGAACCGCGGCGGATACCGTTTCGGAAAATTCGATATAACACTTTCCGAGAACGTCATTATCAGGCAACCTGAGTACTGCCGCGAACCGACGCGCGACGCCGCCACGACAGTAAGGGAAGCCGATGAAAGCCAAGGGTGCATTGATCTGGGATTACGCGCAGCCGTGGTCGGTCGAGGAGATCGAGATCGGCGATCCCCAGTACGGCGAGGTGAAGGTCCGGGTCGAGACCGCCGGGTTGTGCCAGTTCGATCAACGTCTGGCCAGCGGCGATGTGCCCACCGCCGAGTTCCCGATCCTGGGCGGGCACGAGGGCGCGGGAGTGATCGTCGAGGTGGGCCCGGGAGTGGACCGGCTGACGGTGGGCGACCACGTGGTGTTCTCTTTCATCCCGGCCTGCGGGATGTGCCGATCCTGCCTGTCCGGCCATCACAACCTGTGCGATCGCGGCCAGGATCTACTCACCCGGGGGGCGGTGTCCGACGGCACCTTCCGCATCCGCACCCGCGACCGCAATGTGCACCCCACCTCACTGATCGGCGCGTTCGCCCCCTATGCCGTCGTGCACAAGAGTTCGGTGGTCAAGATCGACCCGTCGATCCCGTTCGATATCGCCTGCCTCGCCAGCTGCAGTGTGACCACCGGGTACGGCGCCGTGGTGAATACGGCGACGGTCCGCCCCGGCGAGGATGTGGCGGTGGTCGGTGCGGGCGCGGTCGGCACCGCGGCGATCCAGGCGGCGGTCATCTCCGGCGCCCGCCGCATCTTCGCGGTGGATCCGATCGAATCGAAACGCACGCAGGCCGCGAAATTCGGCGCCACCCATATCTATCCGACGATCGACAGCGCGATCGGCGGTATCGACGAGGTCACCGGCGGCCAGATGTGCCGCACGGTGATCGTCGCGGTCGGGCGGTGCGACGGCCACGATCTGGCGAAATGGATGCGGATCACCGCCAAGGGCGGCAGTTGCGTCCTCGCCGCCACCGGCGACGCCGCGGAGACCAATCCGCGCATGAACCTGTCGGCACTGACCTTCCAGCAGAAGAGCCTGTGCGGCACGCTGTTCGGTGGCGGGAACCCGCAGTTGCTCATTCCCGAGGTGCTCGCGCTCTACAAACTGGGCGATCTCGGACTCGGCGATATGATCACCCGCGAATACACCCTCGAGCAGATCAACGAGGGCGTCGCCGATATGCTCGAGGGCCGCAATATCCGCGGAATCATCCGCTTCACGGACGCGGACCGCTGACCCGCGGAGCCGGGTCAGAACACGACCCGGCTCACCGCCTCCGCGATCAGCGCCGGCTTGGACCCGCCGTCGATCTCCACCGTGTGCTGCACGACCAGCTGTAGCGCGCCACCGGACACCTCGGTCGCATCGGCCAGCACGGCCGTGGACCGCACTTTCGCGCCCACCGGTACCGGACTCGGGAACCGGACCTTGTTCGAGCCGTAGTTGATGCCCAGTTTCGCGTTCGCGAAGCCGAAGATCTGCGAACCGAGCAGTGGCAGCAGCGACAGCGTCAGGTAGCCGTGCGCGACGGGCCCACCGAACGGGCTCTCCCGTTTCGCACGCTCGGGATCGACATGGATCCACTGATGGTCTCCGGTGGCCTCGGCGAACTGGTCGACCATCCGCTGGGTGACCTCCACCCAGTCGCTCGTGCCCAGCGTCTCCCCCACCGCGGCGAGAACCTCGTCCTTGCCGGTGAATGTGCGCACAGTCTGTCTCCTCGGGTCCGTGCCGCGTCGTCGCGACATCACCTGGTCCCTAATAGGTATTCCGCACTTCGGTCGCGAGTTCAACCCCTCGATGAGACATTTTCTCGATTCGTCGCAAATACCGCGGTGACGACACCTCGCACGGGCCGGACCCACCGGGCGACGCGGCCCCGCGAAACAGTAACCCGTACGACCGTTATGCTGCGGCGGATCGTCCCGGCACGATCCGGCAACGGCGCCGTGACGACCGGCACACCACGCGGTGCACCGGCCCGTCCCTCCCTGCCCCGGCGGCGCCGCCCGCCGGCATCGTTCCACGAGGAGTCCCGCCCTTGACCGTGCTCACCTTCTGCCTCGTCACGGTCGCCGGATTCTTCGCCGGGTTGGTCGGCTACGTGACCGGTATCGCCTCGCTGATCTCCTATCCCGCCCTGCTCGCCGCCGGGCTCTCGCCGGTCTCTGCCAATGTCACCAATACCGTCGCCATGGTCGCCGTCGGCGTCGGGTCCACCGCGAAGGCGGGTGCGGCGGTCAACGAGGACTCCCGGGCGCTGCTGATCCATGCCGGCTGCGCCGCGCTCGGCGGGCTCGGCGGCGCCGCCCTGCTGCTCACCACCTCGGCCGAAATCTTCGCCGCGGTCGTCCCCTTCCTCATCGCCATGGCCTCGACGAGCCTGCTGTTACAGCCCACACTGCGCGAACTCGCCGGCGGCCGGACCTTCCCCCGGCTGTACCCGCTCGCCACCGCTGTCGTCGCCGTCTACGGCGGCTACTTCGGCGCCGGGGTCGGCGTCATGTTCCTCGCCCTGATCCTGGTGTGCACCTCGGAGACGATCTGGCGGGCCAGTGTCCTCAAAAGCGTGCTGACCGGTGTCGTCAATCTCGTCGCGGCGGTGGGGTTCGCCGTGTTCGGACCGGTGCACTGGCTCGCCGCGGTGGCCATGGGCCTGGGGGCGTTCGCGGGCGGGTGGTACGGGCCGCCGCTGGTGGCCCGGCTACCGCCCACCGCGATGCGCATAGGTGTCGCCCTGCTGGGGTTCGGGCTCGCCGGCTATCTGGCCATCACCTGACCGGCCGCGGCCGGTACCCGGCTCACGCGGCGGGGTCGAGCACCACTTTGACCGCGCCGTCCTGTTTGGTCTGGAACATCCGATAGGCCTGCGGCGCCGACGACAACGGCATCCGGTGGGTGGTGAACGAGTCCACCCCCAGCGGATCGCTGTCGTCGAGCAAGGGCAGGATGTCGTCGGCCCAGCGCTTCACATTCGCCTGGCCCATCCGCAGCTGGATCTGTTTGTCGAACAGAGTCCGCATCGGCATCGGGTCCATGGTTCCGCCGTAGACACCGATGATCGAGATGGTGCCGCCCCGCCGGACGATATCGATCGCGGTGTGCAGCGCCGCGAGCCGGTCCACGCTCATGGTGTCCATCGCGGACCGCGCCACCCGCGTAGGCAGATACGACACCGCCCGCTGCGCCGTGGCCGCCAACGGCGACCCGTGCGCCTCCATCCCGACCGCCTCGACCACCGCGTCGGTCCCCCGGCCCTCGGTACGGTCGCGGATGGCGTCGGCCAGGCCGTCCCCGACCGCCCGCAGATCGATGGTTTCGATACCGCGCGCGGCGACACGATCCAGCCGCTCGGGCACCAGATCCACGCCGATCACCCGCAGCCCGCGATGGTGCGCGATCCGCGCGGCCATATCGCCGATTGGCCCCAGCCCCAGCACGGTCACCGACCCGCCGTCCGGGACCGCCGCGTACTCCACGGCCTGCCAGGCGGTCGGCAGCACATCGGACAGGAACAGATATCGCGTATCGTCCGCGTCGTCGGGCACCCGGATATGGGTGAAGTCCGCGTGCGGCACCCGCAGGTATTCGGCCTGACCACCCGGCACCTGGCCGTACAACTTCGAATAGCCGAACAGCGCCGCCCCGCAGCCCTGTTCGCGGACCTGGGTGATCTCGCACTGGGTCATCAGCCCCTGCCGGCACATCTCGCACTCACCGCAGCTGATCTGGAACGGCACCACCACCCGATCGCCCACCGAGAGGTTCCGCACCGCGGGCCCCACCTCCTCCACGATGCCCATCGGCTCGTGGCCGAGCACATCGCCCGGGCTCATATACGGACCGAGCAGCTCGTACAGGTGCAGATCCGAGCCGCAGATCGCCGTGGATGTCACCCGGACGACCGCGTCGCCGGGTTCCCGGATCCCCGGGTCCGGCACCTCCTCGACCGAGACGTCCCGTTTGCCCTGCCAGGTCACCGCCTTCATATCCGCCACCTCCGGCCTCGAGTACTATCGCCCCGGCAAGCCGAGTGCGCCGCGATTCGTCGGGCAGCGACTGCCGGGGCCGGTCCGTCGGCGGCTACCCACCGTCTCGCCCGGAGAAACCGGCCACGCCTCATGCCCCGACCGCTCCGGCGGCCGCGGGCAGCAACGACCGGCCTGTTTCGGCGCGGCGGGAGTCCACTCCCGCAGCGGCTGTACGACCTGTTCAGGGCAGCCGTCGACCGAAGTGGGGAGAAAGCAGTCGCCACGGGATTTGTGTGGGGTCAGTTCGGGTCCAGAAAGCTGTGCAGCCGTTGGATTTCCGCGTCCAGGGCGGTCGCGAAGGCCCGGCCCTTCGGGGCGCCGTCCACATATCCGACCTCGACCGCGCCGCCCGGAGCCGCGCAGTTCGCCCAGCCGATCACGCGGTCGCGCCACAGCATCGGCATCGCGTAGTACCCGCGGACCCGCTGGGCGACGGGGGTGTAGGCCTCGAAACGGTAGTCCCAGCCCCAGATCAGGCCGAAGCGCTTCCGGTCCCAGACGAGGGGGTCGAAAGGCGCCAGGAAGCGGACCCGCGCCTGCGGCGCGCGGTCGGTGGGTGCCAGATCGGACGGCCACAGGTAGCGGACTCCGTCGATGGTGAGGGCGGACAGTTCGCCGCCGGCCAGGAGTTCCCGGATGGTCGCCGAGCCGGTCGCGCCGCCGATCGGCCGGACGATGCGATTGACTGTGGCGGAGAGAGTCGATTCCGTGGCGGGCGCCAGTGTGCGCGCCACCCGCAGCGCCAGGGCCCGCCGGCGCTCGGCGGGTTCCAGGACGACCCGTGGTGGCTCGGCGAGTTCGTAGCGCCGGATACCGGACACACGGTCGGCCACCCGCAGCAACCCGTAGCGATGCAGTTCCTCCAGCGCGACCGTGGTGGCCGACGAGGTACCACCCCACGCGTTGACCACACCGCGGTGCCCGAAATGCGCCTGCAGCTCGCGCGGGTGCACCACTCCGCGCTCCCGGACGAAGTCCAGGATCGCCGCCGATCGCCGGTCGTGCGGGAATCCACCGTCGACACCCCGCGGATGGTGGCGAGGATGCAGGTACGGGCGCAGGCGAGGCACGGTGAAGCCGTATGCGTAGAGGAGGTCCTCGTCGATGCCGAGCGCGCGGTAGTCGCGGTCGAGATCGCCGACCCGGTAGCCGCGCACCCGATGCCGCAGGATCAGGTCCTGTGCGCGGGCGGGTGAACGGATGGGGTCGGCCTGGACGAACTCGAGTTCGGCCAGGGCCTCGGCGAGGGTGCCCGGACTGCGCGGCAGTGACCAGGCGACGGCGTGGGAACGCAACCATGCCAACGACATGGGCCCGAGGGTATCGGCGACCTCCGACACCGCACCGCGCCGCCCGCGCACACCCGCCCCGAAAGCTGTGGTGAGCAGGGAAGTTCAGCGCGCTCCCCGGCCGGGAAGGCGCAGCGCACCCAGCGCCCCGGGTCGTGCGGGCCCGCCGCGACCACCGTCGGCCTGCTCGGCCGCGCCGGTGATGTTCCGGCTCATCCCGCCGAACACCAGGGCGTGGAAAGGCACGATCGACTTCCAGTACAGGTGCCCGGCCAGCCCGTGCGGCTCGAAAACGGCACGCTGCCGGTAGATCGCACCGCCACGCCCGTTCCCCGGCCGCACCTCCAGCTCGAGCCAGGCCCGGCCCGGAACCCGCATTTCCGCGCGCAAGCGCAGCAGCGTAGGTCGTTCGATCCGCTCCACCCGCCACCAGTCCAGCGCCTCCCCCTCGTGGAGGCGGTGCGGATCGCGCCGGCCACGACGCAGCCCGACGCCCCCGGCGAGACGGTCCAGCCAGCCGCGTAACGACCAGGCCAGGGGAAAGGAATACCAGCCGTGCTCGCCGCCGATCGACTCGATCACCGTCCACAGCGCGGCCGGATCCGCGCTTGTCGGACGCTCCCGGAGATCCTGGTAAAGAGATCCGCCCGACCACACCGGATCGGTGGGCAGCGGCTCGGAGGGCGCGGGACCGGCATCCGACCAGCGGGTCGGCACATCCAGATCCCGGATCCGGGTCAACGCCAGCTCCACCGCGCGCCGGACCCCGGTGAGACCTTCCCCGGGGTCGGGGATGTACGCGGCGATCTCGTGCTCGGCACACACGACATCGTTGACCAGGGATTCCATCAGGGGGACGGCGATCGCCCTGGGCACCGGCGTCACCAGGTTCACCCACTGTGCCGACAGCCACGGCGTGAGCACCGGCACCGGCACTATCACCCGCCGCGGCAGTCCGGCGACCTCCGCGTACACCCGCATCATCTGCTCGTAGGTCAGGACATCCGGCCCCCCGATATCGAAAGCGCCGGTCACGGTGGCGGGGACCGCCGCCGCCCGGGTCAGGTAGTACAGCACATCCCGGACGGCGATCGGCTGGATCCGTGACCGCACCCAGCGCGGGGTGACCATCGCGGGCAGGCGTTCGGTGAGGTAGCGCAGCATCTCGAAACTGGCCGAACCCGAACCGATCACCACCGCCGCCCGGAGCACCAGCGCGGGGACGGCGCCGTCGAGCAGGATCCGGCCGACTTCGGCGCGCGAGGACAGATGCCGGGACAGGTCCTGTCCGGCGGGCGCGATCCCACCGAGGTAGACGATCCGGCCGAGTCCGGCCGCCGCGGCCTCCTGGGCGACGATGGTCGCGGCCTCGCGGTCCACAGTGTCGAAATCCGAGCGTGTCAGGGAATGCACGAGGTAGTACAGGACCTCTTGGTCCGCCAGCGCGGCGCGCACGTCCGCGGCGACCGTGACGTCACCGCGCACGATCTCCACCCGGTCGTGCCACGGCGCGTCGGTGAGCTTGCCCGGAGTGCGCGCGAGCACCCGCACTGTATGACCGGCCCGCAGCAGTTCCGGTACCAGCCGCCCACCGAGGTAACCGGTGGCCCCGAACACCACACAGCGCATAGGACTCCTCCGTCGAGGTCTACCCGTGAGCGCGGCCCGGCGAGCACCGCTGCTGGGCGCTCACCGCGTCCGCCGGTCTCGCGTCCGCGCCGTGCCCTGCCGGGTGGGCATGTGCCGCCCACCGCACCCTTTGCAGGCTAACCCGGGGGCGGTACCGCGGACGTCCCGACACCGTAGCGTCCGGGCACCGACTCGCACTCGATACCGGCCGTGATCGCGCTCCGAGCGGCGGATATGCCGATCGCCGGGCGTTTGACCGGGCCGCCGCAGGGTAGGCGCCCCCCATGGGTCCCTCTGTGCGAAGCATGCTGTCTCCCCGCTTGTTGACCGCTCCGGTCGCCACCGCGGCAGCGGTGGCGCGCACCGGTACCGGCCGTGCCGTCGACACCGGGGTCCGGGCGGTCGAGGCACCGTGGCGGGCGGTGGAGAAGGTCGTCACGACGGTCGCGTCCGGGCTGTCGACGCTCGAATCAGACGAGTCGGCGAGTCTGCGTGACGATCTGGCCGCTCTGATCGACCCGCGTGACCGCCGCGCCCAGCGCCGGATCGAGGTGACCGAGGACCACGCGACCATCGAGGTGCGCGGCCTGGACAACGGTCAGGGATCGGCGGTGACCCGCTCGCTCGACCAGCACCTCGGCCGGTTGCGCGGAGTGGAATGGTGGCGGGTCAACGCGGTCACGGGGCGGATCGTCACGGCGCTGTCCAGCGGCGCCGACCTGGAGAAGCTGCTGGCGGCGGTGGAAGAGGTCGAAGAGGAATCCGATGTCGCCGATACCGGCTGGAGTCGCGCCGACGAGTTCCCGGCCGACCGGGAACCGGTCCTGGCCGCGGCCATCGAAGTGGCCGGTGACGTGTGCGCTATCGCGGTGTCGGCCGTGGGCGCGGTGCCCCCGCTGCGCGGGTTGATGCGTAGCGTGCGCGCGGTGGCGGCGTTCACCGACGCCCAGCCCCGGCTGCGCGCGCATCTGGAAGAGCGGCTGGGTAGCGCGCGCACCGATATGGTCCTCGCCATCGCCAACGCCGCGGGGGCCGCGCTGGGTGAGGGCGCGGCCGGCGGAGTCACCAACCTGCTGGCCGATACGGTCCAGCGCGGATTCGTCCTGACCGAGACACTGGCCCGGCGTGGGCAGTGGCAGCAATGGGAGGCCGATATCGTCGATGCCGAGCACTTCGGGGTCGCCGAACCGCTACCGTCCTATACCCGGCCCGCCGATATGCCACGGGGCCCGGTGGAGAGGGTCGCCGACGAGACGGCGGCCGCCTCGCTGGCGGGCGCCGCCACCCTGGCCGGTCTGGGCCGTATCGGTGACGTGCCGGACGCGCTGATGCTGGGCGCACCGAAAGCCGCGCGCGCCGGACGCGAAGTGTTCGCCGCGACGGTGTCCACCGCACTCGCCGGCGCCGGCGTGCTCACTCTGCATCCCGCGGCGTGGCGGCGGCTCGACCGGATCACCGCTCTGGTCATCGACGGTGAAGCGCTGGCCACGTCCGGGCGGGTGGTGCTCGAGGTGGAGACGACCGCTGAGGGCTGGCCGGCCGCGCGGGTCTGGAGCACCGCGCAACGGCTGCTGTGGGCTGCCCCCGACGACGAGGGCACCGGGGGCAGGAAGGCAGTGCGGCTGGTGCGCCCCGAGTCGGGAGCTCCCGACCGCGGGGTCACCACCCGCCCCGTATGGCGCGAACTGCGCGAGGGCGAGCGGGTGCTGGGCCGCGTGCTGGTCGGGCGGGAGCTCGACCCGCGGGCACACGATGTGCTCGGGACCGCGCGGCGGGCCGGGCTGCGGGTGGTGCTCGCCGGCCACCGGGACGCCGGCGAACTCCGCAGCCTCGCCGACGAATTCGTGAACGCCCAGGGATCGCTGAGCTCCCATGTGCATCGTCTCCAGAAGCAGGGGCATGGGGTCGCGGTGCTGGCCACCCGCGCGCACAAGGCACTCGACCGCGCCGATGTGGCGGTCGGCCTCGTCGGTTGTGAAGGCGGCGGTATCCATGTGCCCTGGTCGGCCGATCTGCTGTGCCGGAATCTGGGCCAGGTGCAGCGGACCCTCGGCGTGGTGGGGCCGGCACGGCAGGTCAGCGAACGCGGCCGGACCCTGGCGCTGTCGGCGTGCAGTCTGACCGGGTTGCTGCTCGCGGCCTCGCCCGCCACTCGCTCCCGGACCGCGCCCATGATCGCCGCGAATTTCGCCGGCCTGTTCAACGGGGCGGTGGCCGGTGCGCGCGCAGTCCGGACCCGCCCGTCCGCCGAGCACGCGCCCCAGCTGCCCTGGCACGCTCTGGAACCGGACGAGGTGCTGGCCCGACTACCGGAGCCGGAACCGGTGACCGACCGCGCCACCGACGAACCCGCGGACCGCGGCGCGGTCGCGGCCCGCATGTCCTCGCTGACCGATTTCCTGGGCCATATGCGCCGGGAACTGGCCGATCCGCTGACCCCGATCCTGGGTGTCGGCGCCGCGGCGACCGCGATCCTCGGCTCCCCCTCCGACGCGGTGCTGTTGTCGTCGGTGCTCACCGTCAACGCGATGATCTCCGCGCGCCAGCGCCAGGCCGCCGAGAACGAGTTGTTCGATCTCATCGAGGGCGAGCGGCTGGCCGCGCGGGTGATCGACCGCGCCGATATCGACGCCGAGGACCCGGCCGGCACGGATATCCCCGCCGACTGTCTGCAGGTCGGCGATGTGTTCACCATCCGCGCCGGGGAGGTGGTGCCCGCCGACGCCCGCTTGTTGCGGGCCGAGGAACTCGAAATGGACGAGTCCGGGCTCACCGGGGAGTCGGTGACCGTACCCAAACAGGTCGAGGCGACGCCGGGCGCGGCGCTCGGCGACCGCGCCTGCCTCGTATTCGAGGGCACCACGGTGGTGAGCGGGGCGGCGGTGGCGGTGGTCGTCGCGGTCGGCGCCGATACGCAGGCCGGCCGCGCCACCGCGGGCGCGGTGCCGCCGGAGAAGGGCGGCGTCCAGGCCCAGTTGCGGGCCCTCACCGATCGCGCGCTACCGCTCACCCTCACCGGCGGCGCGATAGTGACCGCGCTCGGCGGTCTCCGCGGCCGCACCCTGCGGGCGGCGATCGCCGACGGAGTGGGCGTCGCGGTCGCGGCGGTGCCCGAGGGGCTACCGCTGGTCGCCACCGTGGCGCAGCTCGCCGCGGCGCGGCGGCTCTCCCGCTATGGCGTATTGGTCCGCGCCAACCGCGCCGTCGAGGCCCTGGGCCGGGTGGACACCCTGTGCTTCGACAAGACCGGCACCCTGACCGAGGGGCGGTTGCGGCTGACCGCGCTCGCCGATCTGGATGAGCAGTGGGAGCCCGGCAGCGACAGCGACGCCGCCCGGCGGCTGCTGCGGGCCGCGGCGCGCGCCTGCCCCGACCCGGACAACGGCCCGGTCCTGCATGCCACGGACCGGGCCGTACTGGACGCCGCCGCCGAGATCCTGGGCACGGACGCGCACCAGTGGGACCCGATCGACGAGATACCGTTCGAATCCAACCGGGGGTACGCGGCGGCGTTCGGCCGGACCGCGCACAAACTGCGCCTCGTGGTCAAGGGTGCGCCCGAGGTCGTCCTGCCCCGGTGCACCCGGGTCCGCGGCGGCGCGTCCGGTAAATCGGATCGGGCCTTCACCGACGGTCAGCGGGAGCGGGCCGAGGCCACCGTGCACGACCTCGCGGAACAGGGTCTGCGGGTGCTGGTGGTCGCGCGGCGCGACCTGCCCGGTCCGCCCGACGATGTCGAAGATGTGGTGGAGGGGTTGACCCTGATGGGATTCCTGGGCATCGCCGATACACCGCGACCCCAGACTCCCTATCTGGTCCGCGCACTCGAGGACAACGGTGTCGGCGTCCGGATGATCACCGGCGACCATCCGGTCACGGCGGCGGCCGTCGCGCGCCGGCTGGGCATCACCGTCGACACCGTCACCACCGGCGCCGACCTCGACGAACTCGACGACACCGCGCAGACCGAACTCATCGAACGCAGCACCGTGTTCGCCCGTGTCGATCCCGAGCAGAAGGTGCGCATCGTGGCGGCCCTGCGCCGGACCGGGCACGTCGTGGGCATGACCGGCGACGGCAGCAACGACGCCGCCGCGATCCGCACCGCCGATATCGGGATCGGAATCGCCGCGCACGGTTCGGCCGCCGCCCGTAACGCCGCCGACCTGGTCCTCACCGAACCGGATCCGCGGGCACTGCTGCACGCGCTGGTCGAGGGCCGGAGTATGTGGCAGCGGGTGGCCGACGCGGTGGCCGTCCTGGTGGGCGGAAACGCCGGTGAGGTCGCGTTCACGCTGTTCGGTACCGCGGTCGGCGGCCGCGCCCCGCTGGGAACCCGCCAGTTCCTGCTGGTGAACCTGCTGACCGATATGTTCCCGGCACTCGCGCTCGCACTGGCCGGCGATCAGGAGTCCCCCGAGCCCGACAACGACTGGGCCGAACAGCGTGCCGGTCAGCTCGCCGCGATTCCTCCGGCCAGCCTCGGCGCCGACCTGCTGCGCACCATCGGGGTTCGCGGGGTCGCCACGGCCACCGGCGCCTCGGTCGCCTGGATGGCCGGTCGCTACACCGGAACCCGGCGGCGAGCGGACACCATCGGACTGGTGGCGCTGATCGGCACCCAGCTCGGTCAGACCCTGGTGGCGGGCTACCGCAGCCCGCTGGTCTGGCTCACCACCGCCGCCAGTGGCGCGGTGCTGGGGGTGATCGTGATGACACCCGGTCTGGGGACGTACTTCGGCTGCACTCCGCTGGGGCCGGTCGGATGGACGATCGCGAACACTTCGGCGCTGGCCGCGACGGCGGGAGCCACAGTGCTGCCGCGGCTGCTGCCCGGCGTGGAACAGGACGGGCAGGTCGATTCGGCCCCGCCTCCGCTCGAACTCGAGGAGTCCGCGGACCGCGCGGAGAGCCCGCAGTACGCCTGAGCCCGCGGCGGGGCCTCGACGCTCTCCGGTCTCCGGTTGGGGCTCGGACCGGCCGCAATCGGGCCGGCCGGCCCTGATCGGGCGACCGGTGGGCCCGGTCCGTCCGGGCCCACCGGCAGTTGCGTTCAGCGGCGGTGTTGGTCGTCGCGGTCGATCCCCTCGATCTCGATCCGCTCCTTGCGGACCGTCTCGGTGATCGTCTGCTCGTCCTGGACCTGGTCGACGATCAGCCGGATCCGTTCGACCGGGACCATCTCCTTCTCCACTGTCACCCGGTCGGCGTGCAGTGTGACCTCCTGCTCCTGATCACCGAAGTCGGCGGGCAGCGCCGAGACATCGGTGATCGGTTCGCGCTCGACCCGTATTTCCTGGTGGCTGGTCGGCACGGTGATCGTCTGCTCTTCGCTCACCACGTACTTCCGCAGGCGGGCGTGCCCCGACACCTCCTGACGGGTGCCGATGTTCAGGCGTTCCTCCGAGCGCACGACGAAGTCGGGGCGGCGGGTGTCGCCTCCGTCGGGTGCGGTCGCATCGGGGGCGACCCGGCCGGTGGTCGCCGCTTTCCCGGTGGTCGCCGCGTTCCCGTCGGTCCTCGCTTTTCCGGTGGTCCCCGCTTTTCCGGTGGTCCCCGCGTCCCCGGTAGCCCATGCCTCGCCACGGGTGGGTGGGCCCGCGTGCCGCCCGTAGTCCTCCCAGCCGGACCGGTTGGGGTCGACACCGTAGTGGACGAACAGGTCGTTCTCGGAGTCCTGGGTGATCAGGCCGTCGTGCGCCAGATGCGGCGCTGATTTCACCGCTTCCTTGTGCACCCGTACCTGGAGTTCCGCGGGGTCGTCACGCAACTGTGCACCGGCGAGCGGTACGAGAGAGTCCTCACTGAACAGGCCGGTACTGACCGAGGCCCACGTCGGCGCGCCGGACGCGTTGTCGACGTAGACCCGTTTGACCTTCCCGATCTTGGCGCCGCCGAGATCGTAGACTGCGTCGCCGATCAGATCTTCCACATGTTGAGCCATGGCATTCTTCCTCGATTCTCGTCCGATACGTGGCCGGCGAACCGAGTTGCGCGGTCGCGACCGGAATCCGGCCCGGTCGGTTTCCGGCTCGTGGCCGGGTACGACGTTGCCGCTCGGTGTGCTCGTCGCTCCCGTTTCTGTGGATCGGGACCGGCGCCGCACCTACCTGTAGCCGGCGGCATTTCGTCTGCGCGAACCCGTTCGGCTACATATCGGCAACTACCCGTGTGATCACAGGTCAAACAGGCACGCCGAGCCGAGGCGATGAATTCGCTGACCGATTCCGCAATAAACAGGCAACTGTCCCGATTCGCGCCCGCGCCGCCTACCCGACCCCGGATCGCGGCAACCTCCGCGGGCCCGCGCCCCGGAAGCGGCTCACCGGCCGCCGTCCCGGACGAGCAGGCCGGTGGTGACCTCTCGTCCCGAGGACAACCGCGTGCCGACAGCGGGCGGCGCCGGCCCCGCCGGAAGCCCGCCGGAAGCCCTGTCCCGTCGCCCGCTCTGGTCCCGCACCGCCCCAGCGACCGCTACTCCGGCTCGACCGGTGGTTCGGTGACGATGTATACCGGCTCCTCGGAATCAGCCTCGGCATCGGACCGCACGATCGAGGCGGCTGCATCCGTTACGTACAGCGGAGACTCATCACCGGCGGCTCGGTCCTCGATCACCTGCAAGAGATCATCGATCACGGCGACAGCGTTCGCCACGGTGAATCCGTCATCCCGCCAGATACCTTGGCACCTCGGCAGCGCTCTGAACAGATAGTGCGCCGTGACGTGCGTTCGGAGGGAGTCGCGAACCGGAGATTCCGCCTGCCGAACCAGACGCGCCAGATCGTTGAGGATCCGCTGCGCGTCGAGTAACGCGACCAACGGTCCGAGTGCGGCAGGGACGTCCCACCCCTCGGGGGCCTGGTCGAGATCGCGCTGGAGCAGTACCGCGGATTCGAAATCGGGCGGACCGTACAGCGCGAGGCCGAAATCGACCAGGACTGCGGCATCGCCCCCGATGCCGAGAATATTCGCGCGGGTGATATCGGCATGCAGCAGCCGGAAGGGCTGGGTACGCACCTGGGCGGCGAGTGCGGTGAGCCCGGGAGCCAGCGACTCCGGAAGTCGGAGTCTGCGCAGCATCGGGCCCACCACCGGGTCACGCCGAGCCGCTTGATAATGCGTCTCCAGATGATCGACCAGCATCGTGAAGAAGCCCGTCGAATCACCCGACGCCGGATAGCCCTCGGGCAACGGCAGGAGTTCCTGAGGTACAGGCACTTGCTGGAATACCGGCTTCAGGTCCATGAGCAGGGATCTGACCTCCGGAAGGAACAACCGGTTCACCGGCTGCCCGTCGATCCGCCGGTGAATCTCGTACAGGACGTTACCGGCGTCGTCGGTCTCCACGTACAGGATCTGCGGCAGCCGGGCGACCAGATGGGGAAGCTCCAGCCGCACCGCGGTCCGCACCACGGCTTCGACCGTGCGATATTCGTGCGGCCACAGTCGATAGTCGGCGATCAGCGAATTCCCGGCGGAGACGGCCTCGGGTTTCGGCTCGCGCACCGCGTAGTCACCGAGTAGGTGCACCCGATTGTTGTTTCCCTCATGGTGTTCACCGTGCGCCACGGCGATCCGGCGCAATACCGCCGCGTACTCGGGCGAGATCTCGGTACCTTCCGCGGTACCCCGCACCCGGTATGCCGCGGCCGGCAACAGCCCGGCCAGGTCCGGATGGGACAGCAACTCCGCGTGGACGGCGACCTGGTATTCGACCTCTTCACCGGCTTCCTCCACCGCATCCGCCGGTGTCACCGCGAACGCCGGTTCACCGGTGAGCAGTTCGTCGCGGGCACCGGGTGCTACGACGAACAGCGGTTCGTCGATGTCGTCGTCGGATGCCGGTGTACTGCGTGCTGCCCCGGTGTCCGCGGCTGTCGTTGCGGACCACGGATTGCCCTGCGACTCCGCCGGAGCCGCGGGATCCTCGCCGGATTCCCGGCCGGCCGGGGATTCCGCCCCGGTATGCGCGGGAGACTCCCCGGGCGACGGATCGACCGGACCGCCACCGGTGCGCCGGGCCCGCTCCGGGTCGATCGGCAGGGCGGCGATACGCCGCCAGCGGGCCGGAGAGTCACCGCGCGGTGTTGCCGGTAAGGTATCGCTTCCGCGTCCGACGGTGATCAATCCGAAGTTGAGCAGGGATACCGCCGGGATGCGGGCAGTGGGGTCGGTATAGGCGTTGTAACCCTGGTGCACGGCCTTCAAGCCTTTGAGCCCGTGGAATTCGGGGAGATCGGGCGGCACCACCTCGACCCGGCGGCCGCCCCAGGCCGCGACCGCCGGGTCGGGGCCGAGGCCGCGATTGAACAATCGTCCGGCCTTGCCCTGATGCTCGGCGCCGAGCCAGGTGATCACATCTCGGTAGGCTGCCATGACGTACACGTTCCCCGTGCCGATGCCGAACTGTTCGGCATGGGTGATCGGACCCGCCCCCGGTGACCCCGACAGGATTATCTGATCGATCTCGTCGGCCAGGCGCCCGTCTTGCCCGGCGTAGCAGACGGTGGTCGACCCGAAACTGTGGCCGGTGAGAGTGTGCAGCGCCGGCGTCGGCGCTCCCCCGGGAAGCGCGGCCTGCGCTTCCCGGGTCGCGTTGTAGGAGACCAGATCCCGGGCCACCACATACCCGCCGACCTCGGCCAGCAGCGGGTTGCCGACTTCGGAAGCGGTGGTGGGATGCCGGTAACCGATATCGTTGATGGCGGCCATCGGGACGCCGGGTTTCAGCCGCATGGCCGTCTCCAGCTGCGCCAGCACGAACGTCGAACGGTTGTGGAGCGCCCGCAGCCTGGCGCCCACGCCACCGATATGACGGGTGACCAGCTGCGCGGCATCGGCGTCACCGTGTGATACGGCGATCGTGCCGTTGCCCCCGTACGCGAGCGGGTCGAAAACGATCAGCTGGACCGTATCCACGCCGACCGCCCGGGAATCATGTTCGATCACGGCCAGCTGCTTGCGCGTTTCGAGCAGGTTGCGCAGATGGATCCGTTCCTCGGTTGTCAATTCGTGGCTGCGCCAGCCCCGGGCCGGTCTGCGCCGCAGGAATCGTTCCAGCTCCCGGGTGACGAAGAGACGATTGGCCCGGTCACGCACCGTGTAGGGGATTCCGTCGGAATTCCCGGTCAGGTGCGGATGCATCCGGAGGAAACCCCACTGTTCAGCCGGAAGCAGCGAATTCCACCAGCGCGCGTTCGCGCCCGCGCGCGCCCGCGCGCCGTCCACGACGGCATCGGGATCGACGGGGGCCATCAGCGATTCCGGCCGGGCGCCGGGTCCGAGATGATCGCGCAGTTTCGCCACGGCGCTGCGGGCTCCCGCGATCTCGGCAGCGGTGAGCGGGGGATCCTCCGGCAGGGAGGAACCCCGATGCGCCGGTGTCGGCGGCGCGCCGGCCTCGGACGGGCCGGTGATCCGGGGCCGCGCCGATTGGTCCGGTCGATCCCCATCACCCGGCGTGGTCGTACGACTCGGCGCGCCGTCCGGCCCTGATTCGGTCGACCACGGGCTCGGCGACCGGCCCCGGAGCCCGTGCGGCTCGCCGGAAGCCTCCGGTTCGGACTCCGGCTCTTCCGGTGTGCGCTCGTCCGGATCCGTGGGTGGCCCGGTGATCTCCCCGTCCCGCGGCGGCGCCCACTCCGTGTCCCAGGGGGTATCGCGATGGACGTCCTCGAGCCGGCCGGCTTCGTCGGTGGTGAAGTAGGCGACGTGGGCACGGTGGACACGGCTGTAGGGCTGTACCCAATCGTCCACGGACCGCACTCTGGGAACGAGCTCGCCCGCCGGATCCGGCTCCACGCCCGCCCGGTCGACCGTGGTGTCGTGGACGAAGGCGATTCCCGCGATATTGGTGACCACGTAGGTGTGCATCCGCTCGCCGTCGTCCACGAGCACGACAGCGGAATCGAGCGCGTTCGCCGGATCGGTGACGGCATCGGCGACGAAGCGGAGCGGGTCGGAACCCGCCGCGGTCCGGACAAGGGGCACCGGTTGGAGCTTCGCGTCGATGGCGGTCTGCAGCGCCCGCCAATTCCGGGCCCCGTCGGCGGGGGCGACCGCCCGATCGTTGCCCAGGGCCCAGAGAAACCGGGCGGCGGCGGCCACGCAGTCGTTCATCTGCCGGGTCCGCACACGGCCTGGGCGCCACGGGAACCACGGGGACGGTTTCACTCCGCCGGCTTCCTCGGTGTGGCCGTCGGGAACCACCCGGCCGCCCTCGCTGTCCGGATCGGCGTCCCGCGCGAGTTCGCGACGGGAACCGTCCGGAGAGATCGCCGGCCCCCCGGCCCCGGCCCCCCGCGCGTCCTGGGGCCCGGCCCGGAACCAGCGGACCCGGCCGGCGCCTTCCGGCAGGATCCGGAATCCACTGTCGCCGATACCCCGCAGGTCGCTCGGGGACGGCTCCGCGACGCTGTTGTCGGCGACCTCCACCAGGACGGGGCGGTTTCGGCCGGTCACGGTGACGGTCACCCGAACCTCGCCGTCGCCGGCGCTCATCGCCTCCTCGACGAGATCGAAGGTGGCGTCCTCCGCGGTGCCGAGCAGATCCGGATCGCCCCAGCCACATTCACTCAGCAGACCGAACACCCCGTCGGCGGCGGTACGCGCGCCCCGGGCCCGGACCTCGTCCGGCTGTCCCGCCGAACCCACGGTCAGGGCGGCCCGGCGATGCCGAGGGTTGCGCGTTCCCTCGATGAGGTGCCACTCCGAGCGAGACGCCGCCGTTTCCTCCGGGTCGATATGGCGTCGCCGGAAATCCGTTCCGTCGTCCCGATATTCCTCGACTTCTATCGACGAGCCGGGAAACCTGCCGCGGAACGCGGTATCGACGGCTCTGGTCAGCGTGCGGAAATCGGTGTCGGTCGTATCGGGCGCGTCCTTGTAGAAGACGAGCACCTGGATTCGTCCGGAATCGAAGATTCGATACCAGAGTTTGCATTCCAGGGCGAGCTCGCCCACCTGGAGGTGCAGCAGGGTGGGTCCGCCGAGCGCTTGCTCGATATTCGGATGGAAAGACCCCTCGACCTCGACGGCCTCGAGGTCGAGGGATATCTCGGAGGCCGCGCCGGTCGACACCGTCGCGGAAGTGACCACACCCGCGACGACATGGTCCCGTTGGCGGACGAGTCGACTCGAATCCAGTACATCCTCCGCCCGGAGCAGGCTTATGTTCCCGTCGACCGCGGGCGGGAAGTACAGTCCTTCGTCGTGCGTTCCGGGTGCCGGCGCAGAACGAGCAGTCTCGTCGGCCCGCGAATTGCGGCCGTTCCTCGACTCCGCTTCCGGTTCGGTTCTCGTTCCTTCGGTTCCGTTGCCCGGGTCCGGCGTCGAACCGTCGGTTCCCGCGATCTCGCCCTCGACGAGGTCGATCGCCGCGAGCATCTTCTTCCGCTCGAAATCGTCCGCTTCGGGCTCGCCGGGCATCGGATACACCAGGTTCGCAATACGGTTCGCGGTGCCTCGCATCGTCTGTGCGATGTGCCGGAACGGACCACCGGCCACGCCATCCGCAGCGTCCAGCAGCTGTTGCCCCGAGCTGCCGGGTAGCAGGCCGGCCATGCCCCGGAGAATGTCCTCGACAGTGCCGATCAGCAGGTTCGGCGCCTCCGATGCGACGACGCCGGCCAGATAGCGGTCGACGACCCTCATCATGTATTCCTGGGCGGCTCTACTACCGATATTCGACCAGATATAGGCGGCGAGATACCGTGCCCGCAGGTACGTTTCACTCTCGGGCTCGTGCGATCGGCAACCCGGGAAATGCAGCGCCGACCACAGGTCGTTCTTCAGATGATCGTTCCAGAATTCGTACTCCTCGGAAGTGAGTACGGTTTTCATCCTTTCGTGGTCTTCCTGCAGGAGCGGGCGGCCGGATAGATACTGCATCGTTCCGGCCGCGATCGCGAGCAGCTGCGGCAACTCGTCGAGCGAGGTAGCGCGCGCGAATCGCGATGCCGGGGTGGTCTTGTCCTTTATCTCCCGGCTGCTCGGTTCCAGCGGGTTGCCCTTCCGCATGGTCCGGAGTTTCCAGACGCCGGTCGTCTCACCCTCCTGTGTGATCTTCGTCTGCCGGATGAACAGCTGCCCCCAGCCCATCTTGCGAATGTGCAGCAGCTGATCGACCGACAGTCCGGCCGCGACGATCAACGCGAGCGTCGTGTAGACCGGGAAGCGCTCGACGATCCGGCCGAGTTCGAGCAAGTCCTTGTCGGTGAATTCGATTTCGCGCAGTTCGTCGAATTTCCCGTCGAACAGCGCGCTCAGCCATTCCCCCCGCCTACTGACCCACTCAGCGCCGAAGGTGTCTCCGGGTTCGGGCATCGGCAGGTCGTCGATGTACCAAAAGCCGGGTAGCGCGGCGAGTTCCTTTTTGGCGGCATCCACTCGCGCGAAGGTCTCCGGGCCGAGCGCGGCCAGCCCCGCCCGGAGTCCGACCCGTACCTCCTCGAGCCCCCGGGCATGCTCCGGGAGTTCCGTCACGACCCGATCCTGTGGCCCCTCCGCGATCCGCATACCCAGAACCGCGGCCACCGGGGCCGAGGGCGACCATTCGGTCTCGTCCACGCCGGATTCGTGCACCACCACCGAGCCATCGGCCGCCCGCTTCACATTCACCGCGTGCCCCCAACGCGGTGCTTCCCCCTCCGCACCCGCGTACACGACCACGACGATCATCGGCTTGCCGGTCCGGGCCACCCGATCCTTCGCCTGCTGTAGCGAGGTGATGCCGGGGTCCCAGCCCGCACCGACCACCCCGGCCACATCCTTCAGCAGCACCCCACCCAGGCCCGGCTCGTGCACACCCGCCGGGCCCGCGACTCCCAGTGTCGCCCAGTAGTCCTCCGAGGCCCGCGCCACGCAATCCGCCCGCGTCCCGGTTTCGTCCCCGACAGCGACCGCCACAGCCGGTCGTGTCGCGGGGCTGCCATCAGAGGTAGCCGACTTCGCTGTCGCCTGCTCTGCTGCGAAAGTCTCGGCGGCCACCGGGTCCCGAGGCGACAGACCGCGACGGCGGGCCTCGGCCTCGTCCAGCGCCGCGAGATGAGCCCGGACGACCAGCTCCCCCTCGGTGGGAGCCGAGCCGGGAACTTCGACATCGGTGGCCACGACCGCCTCGGCCTCGACCTCTTCGGGATCGATTATCCATTTCTGCACGACCGACCCGGCGTTCTCGGATGGGCGCGGCCGGTTCTCCTCGAATCCGTACTCGCAGAACTGGGCACGGAGCCAGTCGTCGAATCGCGGATCACCGTCCGGTCCGTATTTGTCCGTGAAGTACTCCCGCAGAACGGTGAGGATATCCGAGCCCACTCCGGTCAGGGTCCGCCGGAGCACATGGGTCAGCTCGTGCACACCCGTGGTGTAGAACGGACGTTCCGGATCACCTCTCTTCGCTCCGAGCGACTTCGCACGTGCCGCTTCGGCGCGCATCAGTTCCGGAGCGGTCACCCACAGTTCGTTGAAGGTGATACCGTTCGGCCCCGCCGTGGCGAAAAGCTTCGCCGACTGCTCCTCCACCCGGAGATCCGACACATCCAGCACCTGGAACGCATCGGTCATATACCGGACGGAATCGATGAGCTGACGCGTGGTGTCGAGGCCGATCCCGGGGTTGTCGGCGCCGATGAGCCGGACACCGTGCTCTGCTTCGACCGCCGCGAGCAGCGCCAGCTTCTGCTGCTGTTCCGCGGGACCTACCGGGCGATATGCGGCGGTCAGGCGCCACCGCTCGTGATAGCGCGCGACAGCGTTCTCTGCTTCGCTCGTCACCAGCTCGTACAGGGCCTTCTCGCCCCGGGACATGCCGGCGGGCTCCCGCTCCCCGGCGGCGAAGGCACCGGTTATCGCCGATAAGGAGTCGAACTCTCCATCCCGGCCGACACCGTAGCCTCGGAAGTCCGCCCGCCGTGCCTCGACCATGTCCTGGAGGGTCGAGCCGTGGTGGACATGCAGGGCGACCCCTTTCGCCCGGTCCTGTGCCACCTGCCGGCCGGCGTTGTCCAGCAGATCGCCGAATTCTCGCAGCACCAGTCCTGCGATCGGCCGATCGGCGCGGCCGACGGCCTTCCCGGCCGCCACCATCGACGACCAGGCACTGCGGACCATATCCGGCATCGTGACAATCGAATCGCTGAGCAGCAGCGAACGTGTGTACGGGTAGCTCGCGGTATCGCCGGGAACATTGTCGACCTTCGCGAACATTCTCCCGCCACCGGCGGGCCCGAAACCGACCCGGTGCAATTGGACATGCGGATACTTCGTCAGCAACTCATCGATCGCGCGGGCGTACTCCCGGGCGGTCTCCACCGCCAGACCGGGGAGATCGAAGCCGACCACTTCCACGAATTGCCTGCGCCGCAGTTCCGCCGCCACGTCGGCGGCGGTCGCGCACTCGTCGAACGACACCGGGGCGACGGTGTCGAGGGTGTCGACGAAATCACGGGCGGTCCGGACGATATCCCGGTTCAGTTCCCGGCGCTGTTCCGGAAACGCCGGGTCCGTGTACGGTAACCGGTGCTCCGGCGCGGCGGTCCGCCAATTGCGCTGGAGCCACCCGTCGTGCACCCGGCCGGCGACATGTTCCAGCAGGTCCTCTCCGGAGATGTCGAGCCCGGATCGCACCGCCTCCAGCACGTGATAGAGCGCGAGTTCGGCGTGGAGGATATCCTCCGGTCGAATTCCGTCGGTGCCAGTGTCCGCGACGCCGGATTCCGCGGCCGCCGCGCGGTCCCGCAGCAGCTGCGCCAAGCCGACGACCCGGGCGCGCGGAATTCGCGGCACATCGGCTTCGCCGACCGGGGATACGGCGGCAATCTCCTCGTCGGGTTCGGCCGCCGGCCGCACGATCTCACCGGTCTCAACCGCCGGGGCCATGGGGGGGTCGGTCCGGGCACCGTCGTCGGGAACTGCCACTGTGTTCCGGTCCGGCGTGCCTTCCGCCACGAACAACAGCCGCACGTCGTCGTAGGCGCCTTCGGGGCCGTTCAAGGCGACGACGATCACCTCGGTGAGCCCCCGGCGCGCGGCCATTTTCCCGGTCCACGTGGAGAGCGCGGCTTCGCTGATCGAAAGCCCCTCGCTGATACAGCGGTTGAATGTGTCGAGGTTGTCGGTCAGCCCGGTCCCGGCCCGCCAGGTGGCGCCGATACGGGTGACCTCACCGCCGACTGCGTTCCAGAGGTCTTCGAACATCGTCCGGCCCGGTGGTGTGCGCTCCGAACCGTATATCTCGAAAGACAAGGTGCCATCGGCAGCGACGCGGCCGTTTATGCCCTCGTCCGGATGCAGGGCCTCGCCTTCCTCGTCACGCGCGGGCACCAGGCCGTACCTGTTGGCATACCGCGCCAGCGGCGCGGTCTCGGTGTTGCGGCGGACTCGGTCCAGCGTGTGCATGTACCAGTCCTGCGCACCGACGGCCTCGAACTGTGGCCGCAGGGTGGTGAACTGCGCCTCGAACGCCTCGGCTTCGGCACGTTCCATGCCGCCGCCGAGGAAACGCACGCGCCCGCGTTTGCTGAACCGGAACCTGCGGGCGAGCTGACCGAGCACTACGCGAACCTCCGCCGGGGCGGTCGGCGGGCGCACACGGCTCGCCGACGCGGAACCGGCGACGGGTTCCACACCAGGGGGCTCGGCCGCGGTTGCCGGGGCAGGGACACCTACGGCCGGATTCGGTTGTGGGTGACGGGGCCTGCGGTCGGCAGGCTCCCGTGACATCGTCTCGGCGCCCGGTCTCGACGTACCATCTTGCGCTTGGGTCTTCTGTACTGTTCCTGTCGCCGACCGGCCGCGGCCTCCCGTTATGTCTCCGAGGGTAGGTCGCGCCGGTGGCGCCCCGAGGTCGGCCGCGCGGTCGGAATCGGCCGCACGAGTGTACTCGGCGACACCTTCGGTAGCTTCGGATACGACTGCACCGGCGGACGGAGTGGCGCCGGACCGGGCAGCCGCCTCTTCGTCGAAGTACAAGGCGAGATTGCCGGCACCGCCCGCGACGGTGACATCGAGGGCGCGCGCGCCACGCGCGCCGGAGAGCTCCGCGGTGAAGGTGGCGTCGGCTCCGATCAGCCGGCCGCCACTGGGCCGGTTCATCCCGGCGAACCGTTCGACGACCTGGGCGAACACTGTGTCGATCTGCTGTTCGGGCCACCCGGTCAACAATCGGGGAATCAGGGTCTGGGCGAATAGGACGCGGTCCGGCCGGTCACGTCGCAGGGCCAGGTGGACCGTCGTCGTGCCCGGCGCCATCCGGATATCGAGCAATGTGCCGCCGTCGGCGTCGCGAACCTGGATCAATTGCTCCGTGCCCCGCGGTTCGACCGGCCAGAGGCGCGCGCCCGGGCGTTCCAGCGCCGCGCCGAGCAGCCCGGTCACGGCGCCCCTGGTGTGCTCGTCGAGGCCCGGCACCTGGGAAAGCGCTGCCTCGATCCGGCTCGCGGAATCGACGGGCCGGCCGGCGTCCGGATGGGCACGGGCGTCGAGTTTCTGCGCCTCCGTGCAGAGGTCGGCCAGTGACTCGAGGGCCCGGACGATCGGATCCACCGTCAGAACCCGTGCGCACAACTCGGCCGTGCGATCGGCGAAGAGGAACCTGCGCGGATCGTCCGGCGACAACGGTGCACGCTGCTGTTGCTGTGCCTGCCCCAGCAGGTTGTGCAGCTGATCCAGGGTCAGCCGTTCTCGTTCGATGCCCAAAAACCGGGCCAGCTCGCCCCACGCTTCGTCTCGCTCGCGAGTCAATCGGCTCGGCAACGGCGATCCCGCTACCAGGTGTGCGGGATCGAGCGACCGTTCGTGGGCGAGCAACTCACACATGGCCCCCTGGTAGGAGGCGCGCTCGTAGGCGTCGATCGCGGACGCGAGCATATCGATCCGCCCGTCCCACCTGTGGTACTCCTCGATCCGGGAGACCTGAGCACGGCTCCGCGGATCGGTGGCCCGGTAGAGCAGTTCCAGCGCACCGGACGCCGGAGTGAGCGCCGCCAATTCTTCGTCCGACAAATCGGACAGCTCCGCACGCGCGCGATCGCGGAGTTCTTCGGCCCGCCTCGTCTCCGCGACCAGATTCCGGAGCCGATCCTCGAAATCGAATGCGACGCCCGGCCCTTCCTCCGGTACATCCGCCGCAGCCTGCTCCTCCGGCTCCGATTGGGCGCGCGGGTAACCGTTCGCGTCGTCCCAGGCCCATCCGTAGAAGTCGGCGAAGGTGGGAGCGGACAGGCGAGGCCCTGTACTCCTCAGGAGCGGCTCCAACGCGGTCGTACCGGCCTGCCGGGCGAGAGCCATCTCCGTTTCGGAGGGGGTTCTGCCGGCCCCCACCCCGCCGAGAACGTGACGGTAGGCCGCGGTGTAAACACGTTCGAGCGGACCGGGGGGCTCGCTGTCGTAACCGAATTCTCGCAGCTGCCGTAAGGTCTCGGCACGTTCCGCCTGCGCGCGGGCTTCCTCCTGCAGCCGTGATTCCACATACCGCGACCGATCCGTCCGCAGCAACTTACGCGCGGCACTGCCTTTCGCGGACCGGCGCGCCTCCAGCACGTGGACCGCGCAGGCGGTCAGGGCCGCGGCGAGTTCGGTGTCGGAGTTGCCGGCATCGAGCACCTGGACTTTTCTTGCCGGGTAGTAACGGTCGTCGGCATATGCTTCCAGCAGCAGCACGATCTCGTGGTCACGGAGGATTCGATCGGCCCGGCGACCGTTCGTGGTCTCCCGCATCAGGCGCCGGGCCCGGTGAATCCGCTGATTTCCGGCCCGATCGGCCAAGTTCAGCCAGGGGACCTCGGGCAGGGCCGGCTGAGGACGGGTCTCGGGATCTCCGGCCCGCTCGACCCACACCCTCCCGTCCCAGTCACTGGAGGCGGACCAGAATTCACACTCGAGATCGGCCAGCTCCCCGAGCTCCGGACGAGCGGCGATCGCGTCATCACGTTTCTGCTGGTGACCACCGGCCTCGCCGGCGACGACGACCAGGCGCGGCCAATTGCCGCCGACCACTGCCACATGGTCGGTCAGCAACATCCCGGGCTCGTGCCGCAACATGGCGGAGAGTACGTCCCGCGCGGCGGCCGCGGCCGCCGCCGCCTGCGCTGCGGCCGCATCCCGGGCCACGATCGCACGCCACGCGACCAGATCGCGGAACTGCAGGTCGGCGTGAGTGCGCCGACGCTGATCGGCCGGAGATTGCGGATCGGCCGGGCGCTCCCTGCGACGCTCCATATCTCGGCCGATCGCCCGATCGAGCACCGCGAGGTCTCGTTCCGCGGCGGTCCGGGCCATAGCCGACCGCCGGATCTCGTCCGCGCTCTCGGGGGTGGTGGGCGTATGGCGGGTTTCGACTCCGTGCGCGGTGCGCGCCGCGAGCCAATTCCGGCGGGCGACCTTCACATATTCGCTGGGTTCGCCGAGATACCCGGTTGTGGAGCTACGACTGTCGGGTGCTTCCGGCGCCTCGAGGTATGCCCGCAGGTTCTCGGGCGAGGCGATCATCGTCGCCAACCTGTCGCGCGCTTCTCGCGGGTGGTTCCCGAATGCCTCGCCGGGGACGAGTTCGTCCAGCTTTTCCGGCGCCGCGCAGAACTCCGCCAGCTTCGCCGGCGAGCCGAACAGCTTCGTCACCTTGTCGGGAACCGCGAGGAAGACTTCCAGTGCGCGGACACCGGCCCGGTAACCGATCGCCAGCTGGTCGGCCTCGGAGACATCCGGATCGGCCCGCCGCGCGTCCCGGATCGCCTTACTGTGCGCCTCGTGGTAGACGATGTGCCGATCGTCCTCCTCGAGGTCGTACCCGGATGACTTCAGCACCTCCGCGAAGGATGCCTCCCGTGCGAACGCTCTCGCTTCCCAGCGCAGAATCGCGTGCACGTACTCGCCGCGCAGCATCGTGTACGGGTCCGGCATCGGTAGTTCTTCGGCGTCCCGGCCGTGCTCGTTTTCGTGGACCAGGGTGACTGCCTGCGTCAGCAGGTTCGCGCCGGTGGCGAGCACGCGGTTCACCAGTTCGGCCAGCGAATAGGACCCGGCCAGGCCCGGTGCCATGCTCGACACATGCCGCACCTTGACCGTGTGCGGAAGCATCTTCCGCCACTGCTCCCCGGCTTCGTCGAGCACCGACAGCACCTGGTCACCGACCGTATCGTGCGACAGACCGACCGCGAATTCGAGTTCCGCGGCGTCGGCCGGTGCCCCGGGGAGCACGACGGGTTCTCCGGCGGCGTCGAACGCGACCATCCAGAGACCGTTCGCGCCCTCCAGGTCCCACGGCCCGACCGTGCCCTCGAGCGGAGCGAAAACATCCAGGCCTGGATCTTCGCGGTGCACCTCGCCGTCGCGGTACACCGCACGGAACACGTGCCCGGCCACACCGTACTCGTCGGCCTCGTCGGAGCCCACGAACACCAGCGCCGAGGCACCCTCGCGCACCGCCTCCGGAAGTGAGCTCAGCGCCTGCGCGACACCCGAGTACGGTCGATCCGGGTCGTCCACCGCGAGCCGGCGGACATGCTCCGGTCCGGCGCCGGCGACCTGCACGATTCGCGAGACCCCCAAACCCTGCGCACCGACGGCTTCGGGTATCCGGCCGGGGTCCACCCAGGGCAAACGGGCCAGCACCAGCTGTCCACACAGATTGGCGACATGCCCCGCATCGCGCGCACCGGTCGAATCGGTGGGCGCGGCGTACTCACCGCCCCCGTCGGCCGCCACGACCGGCGGCGCGGCCCGGGTACCTGTCGTATGCGGTGCGGTGGGGACCGGCAACGACCACGATGGCGTTCCGGAGGGCCGGCCCCGGAAGCCGAGCCGATCTATCGCCGCGCTGACCTCGGGTGAAGCGAACACACCGCGGTACACGCGGTGCACGGTGCTGACATTCACGCCGGCGAGGGCCGCGACATCGGCGGCCGTGACCGGGCGGACGGTATCGAGAACCGTGTATTTGGTAGCGGCCGGGCCGGGAAGCAGATCGGCGACGAGCAGATCCGCCAGCTTTACCACCGCGCGGCGCCGCAGCTGATTGACCGAGTTCGTGGTCTTGCCCAAGGCGGCGGCGATATCGTCCGGTGCGGCGCGGTCGAGGTAGCGCAATTCGAGATATCGCCGCTCGTCGTCGCTGACCGCGTCCGGACTCAGGTCGCGGACGAATCGCTCGAACGCTTGTCGGTCGTGGCGTTCGGCCGCCTCGATCCGCTCCATCGCGTCGCCGGGAAGGCGGCGGTGGAAGCCGGTGATCTCCTCGGCGAGATGACGCACCGCCTGCTTGTACAGCTGTGCGAGCCCCTGAGGGGTGCGCCCGGTTTCCGCGAGAGCAGCCACCATCTGCTCACGGGTCTTCTCCTCAACGATCCGCAACTCGATGGTCTTGCGCTCGTCGGCCGGCAGTTTCCGTAAGGCACGCCGGAACGCGGGTCGAGCATCCAGCCACTCCGACATGACCAGTGCCAGCGCCCGTCCCCCGACAGTGGAGACTTCGCCGGTGGTCAGCGCTGTCGCGATCTTCGGGACCAACCGGTCCTGCAGAGTTCCCGCGGCCGCCTCCGACATCCCCATCTGTTTCGCGATGTCCGGGATGGACAGCGGCCGCTCGACGAGAAACCGCAGCCGGATGAACTCACGATGGCGAGTCGTGAACTTCCGGACCGCAAGCCGTACCGTGTCCGGTGGGGTGTTGCGGACCAGGTCGAGTTCCGGTCCACCGAGTGCGGCGGATTTTGCGTGCACTGATGCTTTTTCCGCTGCGGTGGGCAACTCGGCGGTGGGAACCGCGCCAGGCGTGGGCGGTCCGGCCGCCACCTCGACCGAAGCCTTCGATCCTTGCGCGCTCCTCTCCTCGAGAGACGACGGCTGCCGCCGGTAAGCCGCCTCGACCCCGGTAGCGGTCTCGATCACGATCCCACGGCGTTCAGCCGACCAGCCGAATCGTTCGGCCACCATCCGGACGCGGTGCGCAACATCGGCATCGACGTAGCCGCGGCCATGCAGTACTCGCTGCGTAGTCGTATAGCTGGTTCCGGCGGCAAGGGCAACGTCGCGCAGCGTCACCCGTCGCAGTGTGCCGCGGCCGGCGATGTAGCGCACGGTATCCGGATCGAGCAGGCCGGAAAGCAGATGGGCACTGTGATACAGCTGCGCCTCGACCGTGGAGACGTCCCGGTCGCGTGCCTGCGAAATCTGTTCGATGGTGCGGCCGGCCAGATAGCGTGCCAGATCGGATCGCTGCGCGGGCGAGAGGAATCCGAGGCTGCTCGAGATCGCATCGGGGTCGTCGGACCATACGACCTCGATCAGCAGTAGGGCTGTCGCGTCGGTGAGGAGCACACCGTTGGACAGGGCCGCCGCCACCCGGGGCGCGAGCCGATCCTGCTGATTCTCGATCTCGCTGAGTGGACGCCGGAGCATGTATGCCACCTGACCCGGCGATTTGTGATCGACGAACAATAAGGCGGCACTGGTCCTGAGCCGATGCGGAAGAAGCTCTATCACCGCCCGGACATCCGCTCGATCCGCTGCCCGGATACGCAGCAGCGCTTGCCCGCGGCGATGCTGATACCCACCATCCTCCGCGGTCCGCACGACCGGGATCGGTGAAGGTCGTCCGAGCCCCGCCGTGATCACCACGCCCGGCCGTTCCGCCGACCATCCGACCCGGGCCGCGGCCGCCTGGACTCGCCCCACCGCCGCACTCGAAGCGTTGGAAGTCCCCGCCATGATCCGATGCGCGGTTTCCCGCGTCACACCCGCCTCCGCGCCGACATCCGCCATTGTCACTCGGTTCAAACGACCTGCGGTCGTGTACTCGATCAAGAGCCCGAGTGGCAGATGCTCCATCAGCACCTCGGCTGTCCGGCGCAGTTGCGAGGTCACCGTCGACTTCGTCCGGCCGGTGGCCTGCACGATCTGCGCCACGGTCTTACCCTCGGCGAAGTACATGTCGAAACAGGTCCGCTGACCAGGGGTCAGGTACGTTCGCAATGAGGCCAGCGCCGTCGGTTGCCACCGCTGCACCGCCTCGGCAACGAGCAGTTCCCAACCTCCCGGTTGTACCGTGGCAGCGTAATGGCGGGCCGCCTTCCGGCCGGCGGTCTCGACCGCCACCGCCGTGAACCAGGCCCCGACATCCTGCCCTGCTTGCAGCTGATGCAGTTCGCGTCGTGCGCGGCGCAGGGACGATTCGAGGATTTCCTCCGCCTCGGGTCTGTCCTGACCGGCCGGCAGGATTCGCAGGAACATACGGTGGGCGTAGCGTGCGGACAGCCGATCGAAAGCCCTCTTGTCGCCGGCCTGGGCAGCGCGTACCCACTCCGCGACAGGAGTATCCGCGTACCGCTCGACGAAATCCGGGTCGATCCGGAGCGTAAGGCTGTTGGCTAACAGTTTCAGCGCGGTACGCACTCCCTGCTTCGATCGTCCACTGAGACCGATGATTTCGGCGACGCCGCGTCCGTGGACGAAGTACCACTCGAAATACCTGCGCTGAGTTCCGGAGAGCTCGCCCAGATACGGTGCCAGCACCTCGGGATGGTCCAATTGAGCACGCTCGACGAAATCCACGGCCGCCGCGCCGTTCAGCGACACACCACCGGCCAGCAACCCGGCCAGATTCCGAGCGATCGCACGCTGCGCCACATTGATCGACGCCCGGCTACGACCCAGCTGAGAGGCCACCTCGGCAACAGTCCTTCGTTGCTGGAAGAGCAGATGGGCCAGATCACGGTCCGTCTCCAGCAGGTTCGGTATGCAACGGGCGAGATCATCGGGATGCGCCCCCTGCACAGTCTGTAGCTCCGCACTCCGCCGTTCGGTGCGCTGCTGCCGCGAACCGGCGTCCCGGACCACCGGAACCGGCGGCGCTGTACCATCGTCCAGCGGAGCGGCCGCTGCGACGATCCGGCCGCGACCACCCGGTCGCCGGCCCAACCGCTCCGCCACGGCCCGGATGTGTTCCGCGATGCCCGCGTCGATTCCGGGGCGACCGTCCAACGCCCGCTTCACTGCATGGATCGATACACCGGCTTCTCGGGCGATATCTCGACGCGTGACCGGATGCAGATCGACAACTTGCGCAAATCGGTCGCGGAGGGCGCTCGGCAGTTGGTCGGCGACCAGCGACGCGATCTCTATGAGCTGCTGCCGCATTCGCGGCGGCGGCGTCCGGAAGTGCTCTGCGACATGTACCAACGAGGCACGTTGCACGAAGTAGAGATCGAATTGTTCGCGCTGGGATGCGGTCAGGGTCGACAGAATCTCCGGTGTCACCAGTTCCGCACTGTCATCGACGATCGCACTGATATACAGCAGGAGCGGGTTCTGGCGTGGTCGGTGCCGTCCGGGTCCATCGTTCCGGGCCTGCCCACCCAATCCGTCGACCACGGCGCCGACCGCTGCTCGCAGTGACCGGAGTACTGCGGACTCCCTCGGTCCCGCCGTGCCGGCGATCTCGTCGGGCCACTGCCCCAGGAACCATCGGATGAAAAGCTCCCGCTGGTATTCGCTCAATGCATCGACGAGCGCGGCAAGTTCGTCCGGCCGCGTCCGCCGGGCCGTCGACAATGCCGGGAGCAGTGCGCCGAGACCACCCTTCTCCGCTACGTACACACCGCCGTCGGCCAATACGGCGGCGAGCTCCGCACCGTGCGCTCCGAGCGCGGTAACCGAACGGTCCGGACTCGACTGCACGAGCTCACCCCGCATCAGCCGATGCGCGTCCTCGAGCAGATCCCGCACCGCGTCGACGGGCAGCTCGGTTCGAACTGCCACCTCCTCAGGAGTGGCGCCTTCCAGATCAACCCACCGGACCACTGTGCGAAGCCGATCGGGCAGTGCCTGGTAGGCACGGCCCACGTCGGAGGTGAGCCAGTCCGAATCCACGGCAGCACCCTCGATACCCGTACCGCCCGCGTGCATCCGATCCAGCGTGTCCTGCTCGTCGATGAACACGAGCCGGCTGTCTTTGTAGAAGGCTGCGGCGACATTCCGTACGGCGCGGCCGAGATAGGCAGCGAACGATATGGACGGTCTACTGCCGCGCCGTAAAGTTCCCAGCAAACTCGAAAACGTCAACGAGACCACGTCATCGGCATCCATCTCGTTGCGCGTGTTTGCGAGCGCCACTCGCCGCGCCTGCCGGTGATACCGCTCGTAGAGCACTTCGTAAGCGCTCACGTCACCCGCGATCACAGCTGTCACCAACTCGGCATCCGTGGCAGCTCCGGTGTCCGGAGATTCGAGCGAGCGGCCTGTGTAGCGCTCTCCGTCCGCCCACGCGTCCGGACCGAGCCGCCTGTCGTGCGCATACCAGACCGACAAGTCGGAGTATCCGCGCCGCGACCTCCATCCAGCGCCCGCGGACACCTCGGTGAAGCCGGTCTCCGGCCCCGGTATCGATCCACGGCTTCCGCCCGACGGGAGCTGCGTTCCCCCTCCGCGTTCCAGGGGAGCGACTACCTGCCTCGCGGTCCCGTACGTGTGCTGCCGGCCATCGTCGTCGGTGAACGAACGTACAGTCTCCCATTCGAGGGTGTCGTGCACTTCCAGGTACTGCCGGCCGTCCTCCCACCGAACCCGGGTTCCGGCCGGTATCTCCAGATACAGCAGTGATTGTCCGGCGAACCGCACCGACGGCTCCCTGAGCAGCTGCCAGCGCAGACCTTCCTCGGCCACGACCGCGGACGTGCCCGACCCGGGGGATCGGGTGGCGGCACCGTGGCCCGCGGGCAATACGGCCGCCACCACGATCGGCCGCGACAGAGTTCGGCTCTCACCCTCCGGGGCGGCGAGCGACCTCCCGGCGTAGGCGTAGGCGTCGGCCGTGTTGCCGAAAGCCATGATCCCGCGCGTGTTCTCGGCTCGGGCGACGGCGTGCTTTCCCGTCGCGGACAGGCCCGCGAACGTTTCCGCGGACACCGCGAGAGGGCCCGAGTCGGCCAGGATCGTGGTCAGTCGCCTGATCTCACCGCCGAGCCACAGGTTGGCCTGGGTGTCCACCAGCGCCTCGTGGATGTACAGGAACGACTCGCACCGGGATTCCAGCTGTGCCGGTCCCGGTTCGGCCCGGCGCTGCGCGGACAGGAGAGCGAGCCGATCCAGCACCGCCCAGGCGTGCATCGCGGTGAGATTCGCCGCGGTCGAGCCCCGCAGCGGTGCGACCAGTTCGGCATCCGCCGATCCAGCCGCCGCGATAACCCCGGCCAGCGATATCAGCGCCTGTGCCGACTCCTGTCGCTGGTCCACACCTGGTAGCTGCCGGGCCGAACGCAGATCCTCCTGGGTGAGGCCGGCGGCCCGGACCCGGAAGTCGGTGAATTCGCCGAGAGCTCGATCGAGCCGCCGCGCGGCGGAATCGAGGTCCGCTCGATCGGCGCCGTCGAGCGCTTCGGTCAGCCGTATCACCCGGTCGGCGGCATCGGCCAGCGCGACGAGTTCGGAATCACCGGCCAACTCGCCCAGCCGGCGCAGTGGATGTGCGAGATCGTCGGCATCCATCACCTGATGGAAATTCAGCAATGCGGCCAATCCGTCGTCCCAGACCGCCTGCCATTGCTCGGCCTCGGCACGCCAGGCGCCGACCTCGAAGCGCCGGGATACTTCCTGCAACGCATTGATACGCGAACCGATCACAAGACCGGATGCGAGCTGTTTGCGCAGCTCGGCCAGTCGGCGCGGGGTGGCAACGGCGGGCCACTCGTCCGCGGGCAGGAACGACAACATCATATCGGCCTGGCCGAACACCTCACGCACCAGATTCGGCCAGCGCAGGTGCGCCGGGTCGACTCCCAGCAGGGCACTCAACTCGGCACGGGCGCCGGCCAGTTCCTCCGCCGCTCGCCCACCGGGTATCCCACTCCGTACTTCCACCACCCCGGCGGATTCCCGAGAAGCTCGGCGGCCGGCCGCCACTGCTCCGCTCGCCGACCGGCCCCGGCCCCCTATCACGTCCCCGATGGTCGGCGGCGTGGGCGGCGCACCGGCGTTCGCGCGATCGGGTCGGTCATGCGGAATCTGTGCGCGGTCGCGCGCGGGGGCCGCTGCGACGGCCGAGCCGTCGCCGCCGACCGGAGAAACGGTGCTGCGCGGCCCCGAGACGTCGATACCGGCCGACTGTGCGGCCGCCGCGAGCTCGGAGAGTTCGCGAACTCCCAGTTTGCGCAGGATTCGGCGGGTATGGGTACGGACCGTCGACGGTGCGCTCCCCAGCTCTGCCGCGATCTCCGTCGAGCTTCTGTTCCGCAACAGCATTCGGAGTATCTCGGTTTCACGTGCCGATAAGCGGGGCGCCGGCCGGCGCGCGGGCGCACCGTCCGGACCTGCCGTTGCGGGACGGGCCGGTGACTTCCGAAGTGTCTCCCGGGAGAGTTCCGCCGGCGCGAGGCCGGTGACCCGAACCACCAGCGCCGCAAGTTCCGCTCGTGGCGTCCCGGGACCGAACCTGCCGCGGATATTGCTCAGGTGCCGCTGCACGGTGCTCGGGGACGTGCCTGTCTCCGTCGCGATTTCCTGGTCGGTCCGCCCCTCGGCCAGCAGGGTCAGCACCTCGATCTCGCGGGCGGTCGGGTTCCGCGGACCGGTCTTGTTGCGCGACGCCGGGCTGTTCGCGGCCGGTGCGGTTCCGTCGACTGCCGATCCCGCCGGATTCTCGGTGCCCGACCGAAGCTGCCCGGCCGAGTACTTCCTGTTCGCGCCGTCGGCCCCCGGCGCCCGCTCGTCCGCGCGCGCACCGACGCCGCGCGGGATTCTCGGGTCGCGGGCGAAGAAGACTTCCGGTCCGTACCTCGGACCCGATACGCGGCGCCCGCGGGCCGGCAGCCCCAGATCTTCCCGCGGATCGCGGGGCTCTGCGAATGCGTCGACACCGTCGGAACCCGGGCTGCTGCTGCGACCACCGCCGCGACGCGGCGGACTCCACCGGGCCGGCGGTGCGGGCTCCTGCGCACGCCGCGTAAAGACGCTGGCCGCATAGCCGAGTTCGGCAATCGCCGCCATCACCCGTTGTGTCACGCCCGCAGGTTGGGGCTCGTTGCGCAGGACTCGGCCGGCGGTGGTCACACTGGTGCCGGCCCGCTGCGCTACCTGGGCCAGGGTGACCCGTGGCTTATCGGCTGCGCCGTCACCCGGAGCCGCCGCTGCCAGCCGCTGCCGGGTCTTCTCGCTGACCGGCAGGCCCGAACGCGCACGACTGAGTGTGCTCAGGTTCACCCCGGTCGTTTCGGACTGATCCACCAGCGTATCGGCCCGGCGGACCCCGGGCGCCCGGTCGACTTTCTCGCCGACCGGATAACCCATCTCCACGGCCATCCGGCGGACACGCTCACTGGTCTCCTTCGAGATGTTCGGGATTTCGCGCTGGTTGACCGCGAAGTGAACCGTGGAGATGCTGACCCCGGCCGCACGCGCGATCTCGGCCAAGGTGGGCTGCCGCCTCTTCGGTTGCGCCTGCTGCGACACCGGCGAGCCGGCCGCATCGTCCATCTGTTCGGCGAGTGTCGCCGACATCTGCAAGAGGGCGTCGCGCAGCATGGCCTCGACCAGTCGGCCGTCGCGGTCCATCACTTCGACGACGGTCGGCAAGTCCATTCCGGTCAGGTATCGCAGCAGGGTGGCCTGCCGCCAGGCAACAGGCAGCTCGGTGACTGCCTGCCACATCTGGGCCATGGTGGCCGCCGCCAGCGCCGTACGGATCCGGTCGGTCGTCGCAGCCGACCACATCCGCTGCCGGAACTCGTCGAAACCCCGCTGGAACTGCTCGTATTCGAGCGCCACCAGCGCGAACTCCACCGCCCGGCCGGGAAGATCCACAGTACGGCCGTCCTGCTCACCGGTCTCACCGGCCAGGCGCAGGAATGTATCCCGCAGCACCGTACGGACCAGTTCCCGGTCCCCGCCCGATCGAGGGACCACGTGCGCCAGGACCGGTTTGCTGTACTCGGCGTACAACTGCTGGGCCCGTGTGGCCTGCGCGGCCGAGGCTTCGGCGGACTCCGGCCCGGTGGTACCCGCACGGGTCATCGTCCGGCCGGGATGCGCCGCGTTGTCGGGCGCCGGATCACGGGCATCCCGGGCGCCGAGTTCGCCGTCGTCGAAGACTCCCGCGCGTAGATACTCCGACAACACCCGAGGAGCGAGCTCGCGGGCGATCCGCACACTGATCCGCTGCACAGCGTTGTCCTGCACTTGATCCGCTGTCGGAGTTCCGGAAGCGAAGATGTGCTGCTCGAAGAGGTCGTACTCGGCCCCGGAGAGCAGCCGGGACGCATGCTCCGCCAGCAGCGCTCGATCCCGGGTCGCCGCTTCGGCCACCAGACGCGTCGCGATCGCCGCCGAACCGCCGAGTGCGACGACCAACCGCCGGAGCACGGCATCGGTGGTGGCGTCGGCGGACATCGGGCCCGGCTCGTCTGTTGTGCGCGCACCCGGCTGAGCCATGGGCTCACCCATGTACCGGGCGGTGACGGATTGCTGCCAGTCGTCGGGGAGCTCTGCGAAGGCCCGGCGGAACTCGAGGTCGCCGGCACGCGCCAATATTTCTCGGTCCGCTGCCTCGGCCGCCTGCTCCAGAGCCCGCCGCAAGCGGTTGTGCTCCGCGAAACGCTGCGCATCGCGGACCACGTCGCCGGCCAGCGCGGAAATCCAGTGTTCGGTATCGGTATCGTCGGCCAGCACTCCGACGCCGCGCTCCGCGCGCCCCACCGCCTCGGCGGTCAGCACAGGCACCAGCGATTCCGTCACCGCCGAAGCCGCTATCCGGGCCCGCGCCACCTCACGCAACCGCTCCCACGGGAGCGCGCGCCACTTCGGCCCCACCCGCGCCGGATTCCGGACGAGATCGGCCGGAAGCCTGCCCGTCCATTCCTCGGCCAGCGTGCGCGCCCACTGGTCTACAGCCGATTCGTTACCACCCTCTTCCGATACCGCCGTTGCCCGGGCATCGTGCCGGTCCACGAAGTACCGCGTGAACCTGTCGCGCATCGGCGCGGACAGCTGTGACGTGAACGGTTCCAGCGCCTCAGGGCATTCGGTCGCGATCTCCCGGATCACAGCCACTGCTTCGGTGCCGAAACGCAGCTCTCCGCCGGTGAGCAAGGCAGCCAGCCGGACCGCGATCCGAAGCCGATGCTCGGCGACCGAGCCCGGGGAGCGGCCCAGTAGTTCAGCCAGTTCAGGGACCGGCCAATCCTCCACGAACAGTCGGGTGGCGACGTCCCGATCCGTCTCCGGAAGTTCCGGAACGACCTGCTGTAGCCGGGTGCGTGACGCGGCGCGCACCACCGGTAACGCGATACCGCGCCGCCGGGTGGCACCAACGGTCTGCTGGGACTCACTCACCACCGGGACCGGTGTGGTAGGTGAACCGGCGCGGGCGCCGGTGGATTCGAGGATCACACCGGAGCGAACCGGCTGATATCCCAGCTTCCGCGCGGCGGTCACTACTCTGTTGCGCGCCCCGCGGTCGGCCGGAGTTTCCTTGTCGCCGAGTATTCTCGCGACGATCGGCCGCGCGACACCGGCTTCGCGGGCCACATGGTCCTGGGTGGTTCGGCGCAGTACACCACCGGCCGTGTATCGGTCCGGAAGATCAGTGGGCAGCAGTTCGACGACCAGACGCGCCAGCCGATCGCGGACCCGGCCGATCGTGGTCTCGCTTCGCCGCAACGCCGAGGCCACCTGATCGACCGGCTGGCCGCGCAGGAAGTAGCGGTCGAACACCTCCATATCCCTCGGCGCAGCGATGCGCGTCAGCGGAATCCGGCATTGCTCCAACAGCTGCGGTTCCCGGGCCGCCACGGCCTCCACCAGCAACAAGGTCTGGTTCTCGCTACGGGGTGCTACCTGCCGCGCCGCCCCGGCCTCCTTACCGGCGGGTCCGTCCGCCGCCAGCCCGGCCATTCTCAGCAGGTAGATATCGAAACCTTCTACTGCGGCACTGCCCGGTGGTGATTCGCCGAGAAGGGCCGAGCCGCGGCCGGACCTCGCTTCCGCCCCGGGGACATCGCCGGAACCCGGATCCCGGTCGGCGTTGTTCGCCGGCGAGGTGAGCCGGCCCGCGATGCCGACATTGTCGTAATCCAATCCGGCTACGGCCCGGGACTTCCCGTCGACGAGTGGGCGGCGGGGTGTACCGCCCTGCATGATCTCCCATCCGGATACGCTGCGTATCCCCGTCTGCCCGGCGGCCCACTCCGCGAACGCGGAGCGCTCCCCGTTGTCGATCACCACTACTTCACCGGTCCCGGGCACCGGAACCCTGGTACCGTCCGCACGGTTCTCGAACTCGCCGTCCCAGAATGCGTGCACCGCGTGCGATCCGGGCCGGGAGGCGTCGGTGAAACCCCGGAATCCCAGCACCACCAGTATTGCGTCGCCGGTCTGTTCCACATGCTCGGCGACCTCGGCGAGGTCGCGGTAACCGCCTTCGCGAGGGTCGGCACCGAGCAGATCGAACGAGTCCCCGGCGAGGACACCGGCAGGTCCGGTGAGATGACCGCGTAGCTTCGCCGGCGCGACACCGCCCGCGGCCTCGTACACGCCCAGCCCCGACTGGACGAAACAGTTCCGCTGCGCGGGCTGCCACAGATGTTCCACGGTGCTGATCGCGGGCGCGGCGGCGGCCTCGGCTCGATCGGGCGCGACGGTCGCCGCGACCACGGCGTCGACATCGGCGGCGAGCCTCTTCGCCAGCCCCGCATCGATGCGCTCGAGCTGTGCCGTGAGCGACTCGGATTCGGCGACATCGGCGATCAGTTGCTCCAGCCGCCGCAGCTCGGCGACCCGGTCGTGGAACGCCGAATCGGCGAAGAGATCCGCGCGCGACAGCGTGATCATCGAAATCTGTTCGGCGGTCAGATCCGCAGCGATCAGCTCGTGCTCGGCCAGCGAATCCGGACCGATCGTCGCGGCCAGCGCCGCACGCCGACCCGCCTGGAATCGGCGCAGCTGAGCACCGCGCCCGGCATCGTCGCGCAGCCAGCCGAAGTCCAGCTCGGTCTGCGCCTCGATCCGCTCCTCCACCGCAGCGCGTTCGTCCAGCACGCGGGTCCGCTCCGCCGCCAGGGCGTCGAGCCGGTACCCGAGGTCCTGCAGGCGCCCGATCTGCCATTGCCGCAGTTCCCGCTGCCCGGCGAGGTCGAGCAGCTCCTGCAACGCGGCGCGGACCTTCAGATACCGTTCGTGTTCGTATCGGCCTCCCTTCCATTGCTCCGCCCGGCGCAGCTGCCCACGTACCTGTTCGGTGTCGACGAAACCAGCGCCGAACCCGAACTCGTAGTCATCGAGGAGTTGCCGGTGCGCGTCCTGCGCGGCGACGAGCCGGCCCTCCAGAACGGGCAGGTGTGCTTGCGCCTGGAACAATGCCGCGCGCAGGCGATCGATCCCCTGCGTCCGTGCGGTCACCGCCAGCAGCTCTTCCGACGACTCGATTTCGACGTCCAGTGCCCGGCATGTCGCGGCGGCCCGGGCGCGCGGGTCCTGGGCTCCTTGGCGCTCCAGCACCTCGGCGATCCGTCGGACCCGCGCCGGGGTGAGGAGCGCGGGGGCCGTGCCGAGCTGCGCCGCCAGTTTCTCCGCAGACCGGTGACGTTGCTCCCGTTGCGATGCCAGGTCATTCCGGATCAGGGCGGGCGAGTCGGAGTCGCTGTCCCGCCGCGTGGGCAGCATGTGCAGCTCACGCCGCCGATCCGCGTCCCTGTCGCCCAGGGCGTTCAGTTCGTCGCCGATCAGCGGGGGAGTCGCGGCGTCGTCGAGAGCTCGGCTGGCGGCAACGGCTTTCAGCGCGTCGGTCAGCGCGTCGCGGAATGAATTCTCCAGCGACTGCCGAACCGGGTCGGCCAAAGCCCCGGCGACCGAGTTCTCACCGTCGTGCTGCCGGACCCGCGCCATATCGTTGCGGTAGATCGCGGTGTCCGCCTGCTCGAGATTCGACAGGTGCGATCGCAACCGCTGGAAATCGCGGGCTGCCGATTCATCGTGCGCGGCGAGCGCGTGGGTGTGGAAGAGAGCCGCTTCCAGCCGATCGATGCGATCGATGCGATCGTCCAGATAGGGTACGGCGTCGATCAGGTCGATCAGGTCGAAGAACCAGGCGAAGCTGCTGGCCGCCTCTTCGAGATCGGTGGGCGCGTCATCTCGCGCCAGCACATCGTCGGCATGGATGCGCAGCAAGGAACTCTCGTCGGGCGGCGAAAATCCCTCGTGCTCCTGGATCTTCTCGATCAGGCGCTGCTGTGCGTATTCTCGCTCGTCGACCAGCTCGTCTCTGCGCGCCGACAGCTCCGCCGTCGTCATTCCCTCATGCACAGCTACCTCGGCCAGCTGGTCGAGCACGTCCGCCCGCGTCGCACGCGCCAGACGTCGCGCCGTATCCAGCTGCCCCAGCTGGGGCTCGACAGCTACCGGGACGGCCGCCGGATTCGCCGGCTTCTCCGGATCGCGGTGCCACCCGCCTCGGAGCCGACCGGCCGACACCGAATTCGAGAGCTTCCCCAGCGCCCATTCCGTGAAGCGTCCCGCGGGCGTGAACACCCGGCCCTGCGGCGCCGGTGTGGTACGTGGCAGGTTCGTGAAGGCCTTGCGATGCGGTTTCAGCCGCGCATCGGTGGCAATGGACTGGATGAGGTCCCAGCCGGGCTTGTCGGCGACGATCCGGATCCTGCGCTCCGGTTCGGTGGCGTTCTCCCGCTGCGCCGCCAGTTCGGCGAGTTCGGTGGCCGGCGACGGCGCCGTGCCACCCTGCCACAACACCACCGCGACCGTTTTGTCGTCACCGAGTTCATTCGCGTAGACATCCACCGCTCGGCGCAAGCCCAGCCGCAGCGACGCCGTCGTGGCCTCGGCCCCGACCAGGACCACCACCTTGTCCGCGGTGCGCGGGTCGGCACCGAGGACGAAATGCTGGGCGGACGCGAGCAGCGCGGGTGTACCCGGGAGGTCCGCCACCCAGTGCCGGGCGCGGCGGACGATATCGTCGTCGGTTTCGCCCCGGGTGACCTGCGCCAGGTCCAGGCCGTCGCCCTCGAGACGGTCTGCCACCCCCTGCCAGATCTGCGTGCCCCGGTTCGTATTGCTGCGGCACACCAGTTCGACCCGCGGCGATTCGCCGTAGGGTGTCCATACCTCCCGTGCCCCGGCTTCGGCGGCCACCCACGCCGCGAGGTCGTTTCCGGCGCGCACCTCCCGAGCGTTACGCGATTCGCCGTCTCCGTAGGAGTGCAACACGAGCGTGGTCACCGCACGGCCGGGCCGGTGCTCGAACTCGGCGAAATCCGCGCCCGCGTGCACCAGCTCGGCCCATTCCCCCGGAACACCGCTCCGGACGATCGGATGCCAGATCTCGCTCTCGGGCACGGTGTCGTCGCCGTAGGCGAACAGGAGACTGCCGGCGGCTCCGCCGAGCCCGGTGCCACGCGGGTACGACAGCAGATGGAAGGGTACGCCCATCGCCTTCGCCCGGGCCATACCCTCGGTGCGCAGGGCGACGATCGTCTCCAGTTCCCGCAGCCGCCGATCATCGGCCTCGTCGAGAGCGCTTTCACGGAACCGCAGGTCGTCGTACTCACGCCACAACTCGCGCTCGTTCAACTCGCTGCGCTTGGCGCGCGGAATACCCGCGGCCTCACCGAGAATCGCGGGATACTCCTCTTCCAGTACCACGCGTAGCTCATCGCCGGCCCAGCCCCACAGCTGGGCATTGCGCCGGCCCCGGGCACGCGCGTCCGCCGCCGTCTCACCGTCGCGGTGCACCATCTGTTCGATCTCGTCGATTCCCGCGCGCGCCAATGCCAGCGCTATCTGCCGGGCACGTGCCGCATCGTCGCCGGTATCGGAGGTGGCGACGGCGATGTCCTCGTCGCGTTCCACCGGCCGCGGTACGAGTTCCTCCGGCGGGTCGACCGAGAAGCCGTGCTCGTCCACCCACAGCGCGATCGTCTTCCGCGCGGCCGGTTCGTCGGCGGGACGGAAATTCTGCTGGATACTGTCGTGCCCGGCATCCCAGCAATCGATCCGGATCCTGCCGTTGTCCACGACCGACACCAGCTCGACCATATGCCCGAGTCCCTCGGTGCCCGCGGTCAGCACGAAGATCGACTTACCGTGGCCGGCGCCGGGCTGCCGGCTCTCCGCGGCGGTGGCCCAGGAGTGCAGCTCGTCGAAAGCCGCCCGCATCGTGCGCACCTGATGTGCCTTGACCGGCCGGCCCGGTCGCTCCACACGCGCTTCGATAAAACTGGACAGCGTCCCCTCACCCGGTACCGCGGGTTCGATCTCCCCGGCATCGCGCCCGGTCCGTGCCGCGTTGGCGGCCAACGCGGCACGCCCGCATTGATCGTCGAGTCCCTCCAGTGCGTGTGGCCGCTGGTATCCGGCCATCCCCTCCGCGTCGGCGACCGTGGTGACTACCCGGGCCGGTGCACCATGTCGCGCCACCCGGATACCGTCGGTCCTACCGGCGGGCGCCTCGGACAGCTCGGCGCCTGTCCCGGTGGCGATACCGGACGCTTCGGCCAGGCCCGCGAGCAGGCGTTGTTCGAGTTCGCGGGTTTCGGCGGTCCGGGTGTCGATCGCCGCCGCGGCGGTATCGAGTTGCTCGGCGCGCCGGGCGGTGTCCCGGGCGAGTTCGTTCCTCGCGGCGCGGCATTCGGCGGCCAGCGCTTCGAGACCCGTTGCGTGCAGTTCCAGCCGGCCGAGCCGCTGTTGTCGCCGGGTATGGTGCTCGGCCAGCTCGATCAGCTTCCGCAGTCCGGCCGTCACCCGCGGATCGGTTCCGTCCACCCCGGCGAGCCGATCACGCAGCTGTTGCACCGCTTCCGGCCCGGCTACCGGGAAGCCGAGTTCGCGATTGAGATCCGCGAACTTCACCCTGGCTGCCGACCGGTACCTGTGGGCAGTCGTCATGGCGACTTCGAGGGCGTGGATACCGTCGATCAGCCGTCCCGCGACCTCGAACCCGGCCCGGGCCGAGTGGGGTGCCGCCGTGGCCACCTGGCATTCGAGGCGAAGCTGCCGCAGATTGTGCCCCAGCTCGCCGATCACCCCGAACAGACTCGGGTATCGCGCCCGCAGTTCGTCGTGGACGCCCCGTCGAGCCGCCTCTTCGATCAGCTCGGCGACCACCTGCCCGCGCAGCCGCGCCGCCGCGACCCGGTCGGCGCCGGGCACCGGGTTCAGCAGCGACTCCAGGCTGTCGATACCGTGTCGTCCCAGCACGTCGCGCAGGAGTACTTCCGGCAGGGCCTGCGGCTGCTCATCGCTTCGGGAGCTGGACCGGTCGCCGCTCCAGGGTGTGAGCGCGGGTGCGCCGGCCTCCGGGCCGGCCGGTACCGGCGCGGCCTCCCCGTCACCGTGCTCGGCCGAGTCCCCGGCGATCATGCCCTGCGGGTGTGGGGTGCTCCCCTGGCCCTGGTCGCGGGTCCACGGTGAGGCCGCGAGGCGGGGATCGGAAACCGCGGTCGGTGGCCCCGGATCGTCCGGCGCCGCCGCGGCGCTCCACGGAGTACCTTGCGAGGCCACGGATGCGGGGGCCCGGCCGCTACCGGAATCGGTATCCGTTTCACCCGACCGTACTGAACCACCGACCCCGGTCGGGCCCCCGATCACCACCGCCGTGCCGTTGTCCGTGGTGCCGTTCGTCCCCGGTGCGGCGAGAGCGGTCCGGGTCGCGGCCTCCGCCGCCGCGAGCCGATCGTTCGGGGATCTGTGCAGGGGCGCGGTGACCGCGGCGGCGAGCTGAGCGTCGGACACGCCCGCACCGTCGAATTTTGTCACCGGTCCCGTGATCACGCCGGTAGCCCCGGCCCCCCGATGCTTCGATCCGGTCCCGGTGCGAGGTGTTCCGGTGGTGTTCTGCGCGGGGAACGGGATCTCGTCCAGATGGAGGGCACCACGGCGCAGTGCCTGGAGCACGGCGCCGGTGCGGTCGCCCACCCCCAGCTTGCGGAAAAGCAGTCCCAGAGCGGTTTTGACGGTTTCGGCGGATACCTCGAGAGACTCCGCTATCGCACCGTTCGCCCACCCCATGGCAACCAGTGGCAGTATCTCCGTTTCGCGCGGGGAGAGCCGGAGAGGCCGGTCCGACAACGGAACGTCGTCGAGGTCGAGAAGGGACATCCGCAAGGCGCGGACCACCGCCTCGGTCCGGCTGGCCGCACCCAGCGCGCGGACGGTCTGCCCGACCCCGGCGACGGACTCGCCGGCCGCGACCCGTGCCAGGGCCGTGAGCTCGCTGCGGGACAGTTCGCGGGTGGCGACGGCCCCGGTCATCGGGATTTCGTCCAGCTGGAGATATCGGACGTGCAGTGCCCGGACCAACGCTTCGGTCTGATTGCGCGCGCCGAAAGCAAGAAGAATATTCCGGACGGCCGCCGACACCGTGGACACCGACAGTCCTGTGGCTGTTGCGATGCCCTCGTAGGTGTCGTGCACAGCCAGCAGGGGCAGGACCCGATCCTCCTGGTGGCTCAGCGGTCGCGCACGGGATGGATCCGATGCCGGCAGATCTTCCAGCCGGAAGATACGACCGCGCAATGCCCGAACGACCGCGCTGGTCCGGTCGACGGCATCCAACTTCTGCAGAATGCTCGACACATGCCGTTTCACGGCATCCTCGGTCGTCTCGAGGCTCGTCGCTATCTCGCTGTTCGATCTGCTCTCGGCGACCAACTCCAGGACATCCCGTTCCGGAGTCGAGAGGTCGTCATCGGAAGCCACGGCGGTCGGCACCGGAAACAGGAGACCGGCCGTTTCCTCGGCGAGCCTGTTGACCGCACTGAGTTTCAGCGCGTCCGGGCGCCCGCCTGCCCGGACCGACGCGACAGCGCGGTTCACACGCTGCCGTTGAACCGAATCCAACCCGGCCGCGGCACGGAAGAGGGTGGGCTTGTCCGCGCTTGCCAGGGCAAGCGCGATATCGACCAGTTCCGTGTCGTCGCGGTGCTCGAGGATTCGATCCACCAATTCACCATCGGTGGCCTGGTCGAGTGCCTCCGCCGAATCCGGAGCGACCATCCGGTTGCCGACGAGATAGGCGAGCACCACCCCCCGCCGCACGCCGAGGAACTGCTGGTCGGCGACCGCCGAGATCGCGGCGGTGGTCTCGACGTGCGCATTCGGCCGCGCGCCACGCGCGGACACGGCGACCAGATCGTCGCGCTGCGCCATATCGAGTTTTCGGCGAAGTCCGCGCACGGAGGTCTTGATCGTCTCCTCGCCGACATGGAACAGCCGGGCGATTTCCGCATTCGTCCGGCCCTGGGCGACCAGGCGCAGCACCGTCAGCTGGCGCACGGAGAGTGGACCGGTGGCCCGCTGCACCATTTCGGCGAGAAATACTCCGATATTGCCGACCAGGCTGTCACGCTCGGTGACACCCAGCTTGTCGTGGACACGTTTCACATAGGAGGTGACTGTCGATCTCGGAACGTCCAAGCTCTGTGCGATCACGGGATTCGCCATCCCTTGGACGATGAGCCGGAGGACAGCGAGTTCGACCGTCGACAACCTGCGGGTATCCGCCTGCCCCGGCAGGCCGGCCACCGCGGCACCGTCGGCTCCCACCAGCTGTTCGCGATCGGTGACTCCGAGCCTGTCGAAGATTCGCTTGACCTGAGCCTTGACCGCGCCTTCGGAGGTCTTCAGCTGGTCGGCGATCTGCGCGTTCGTCAGGCCCTGGACGATTCCGCCCAGGACAGCCCGCTGGTTCACAGAGAGCGGACGTTCCCCCTGCCGCACCGGACCATGGGAAGGAGTGTCGGTGCGGGGGTGCGCGAATACCGGCCCGGCCTGATCGATCAGGCCCTGCCGCTGAGCCGCCAATGCCAGATCCAGCTTGTTGTCGACATCGAACTTCTCGTACAGCTCCGCCATGAGCCGTCGCCGCTGCCCGTGACCCAGTTCCAGCCGGATACCGATCTTCTCGTTCGACCAACCGTCGGCGACGGCCCGGAGCACGCGTTCTTCGACCTCGGAAAGGTCCACAGCGGCCCGGGGTTCACCGTCGTCGGCCAGGACACCCGCACGCACCGCGGCCAGCACTGTGGGAATCACCCCGGTGGTGCCGAGTTCCTGTTCGGCACGAGCGAAGCGTCGCTCGATCGTCTTCGTGGACAGATCCAGATGCGCGGCGGCCGTCTTCGCGGAGTGGCCCCGCATGAACAGACGAAGGACTTCCTTCTCGGGCGGTCGTAGGGCGGCGCCGGCCCGATTCTCGACCTGAGCACGGAAGGCCCGGAGTATGTCGGCCGACAACACTGTCCTGCCCTCGGCGGCGCCGCCGGGCAATTCCCCGGCCAGCAACTCCGCGATCTCCACCTGTGCAGGCAGGAGCCGGAGACGCTCCGAGGATCGGCCCGCCTCCGTCGCGGACACGACCCGGGCTTCGGCGACCCCCTCGATCGTCGAGTGGAGTTGCAGCAATATCCGATTGGCCTGTGCCGGGGTGAGCCCCAGCAGCGCGGCCAGCGAGCGCGCCGGTGACCTGTGAGCTCCCTTCGCCGAACCGGCGACGAGTCGCACGATATGTGCCTCGCCCGGGGACAGCAGACCCGAACCCGAGGGGTTGTCCTCGGCCGAACCGGGAGAGTCGGTCCGGCCCTCGGCGATCGGACGGGACGCCCGCTCGCGGCCGTACAGTGTCACAGGTTCGCCGCGCCGCACGCTGGACCCGCCGGTGTCGTGCTCTTCCGGTTCCGTTTCGATCCGGTTGGTGGCCGCACCCGACCCGTTCAGTTCGATGCCCCGGTAGTACGCCACATCGCCGGATACGGTGAGCCGATCCGGATGCAACTGCACCGGGGCCACGTCGGGCAGATCGGGATCGAACAGCCAGATCGTCCCGTGGTGGTTGACAGCGAAAAGAACATGGCCGCTGCGGCCCTCGGCATACACCTCTTCGACGATCATCCCCGCACCCCAGCCGCGATCCACGAGCCGACCGGCGATGGCTTGTAACCCGTCCCGGCCGTCACCGAAATCCTCGAAGTGTCCTCGCGCCAGCCAGGAGAGAACCGGACCCGGAGCGCCCTCGTCGAGCGTGTCCTCGGGCACCGCCATCGCCTGCGCGATATCCGCGGTGGCCCGGTAGTAGTCGTTCACCAGCAAGGCCACCCGGCCTACGCAATCGGTTCGGCGGGCGGCGCTCGTCCGGGCGACGGTGCCGCCGCCGTGATCCCGTCGTGTCGCGCGGTGGAGCGCGGCCCGCATCGCCCGGGCCGCGGTGACATCGCCTCGGTCGATCTGCCGACAGGCCGCCGCGTAGTTTTCCACGGCCCGGCGGAGGCTCGTGAGGTGCGCGGCGGGGACACCGGTGTCGCGGGCGGTCGCCACCGCCGCTTCGAACCGCCGCAGAGCCGCGCCGGGCGTCTCCTCCACGGGCACGACCGCAGCTCGTCGCAGAGGCGCCTGGACCGCCGCCGACGCGGCCAGTTCTCGTTGCACTCGATCGAAATACCGGCCCAGCCAGGTGCGCTGCAGCAGGCGCTCGTCGGGCGCGTGCCGTACCGGCTCGACCGTTGCCGGGCGGCGATCGTCGGTCGTCGCGCCCAGGAGCATCTGTGGCAGTGCCGCACTGACTCGAGCGAGGAGTTCCTCGGCGGCAGCCGTGGAGAAACCGACATGCGCCGCGGCCTCGTCCAGCGGATCTCCATCGATGAGATGCAGCTGGATCAGATTCCACACCGTGCCGACATCGGCTACCCCGGCCAGCGCATTCTGTAGACCCTGGCGGAGTTCGACGATATCGAAGGGAGTCTGGGCGTTGTCGTCACCGATGAGTTCGCCGAGGGTACTGCCGTTGTCGATCACCTCCCGGTCGAGCGAGGGCGTTCCTCCCTTGATCATCTGCCGGGCCCAATCGACCTCCGCGACCGGAATGCCGAGGGTCTCGGCGAGGCCGGGACTCTGCACACGGTCCTCGTCCACCTGCAGCGCAGACGCTCGAATGCCGAGCTCGCGACGGACGCGGACGACGAGTTCGCGCTCCGCGCGATTCAATTCCGGATACGCGGCCTCGTACCGCGCCGAGAGGGCGCCCTGTACGGCGGCGGCCCAGGCGTGCGGCGTGAACTGACCGGTGGGTATGTGGTTGGCTATGGCCGCCATGATCGAGATCCGGCACGCCTGGGCCAGCTCGTCTCGCATATGCGAATCGTCGGTACTTCTCCCCACCTTGCGGGCCACCGCGTCGGCTACCCAGGCAAAACGGGCGAAGATCCGGTCTCGCAGCACCCTCTCTTCGGTCGATCCCACACGCGTGGCGTGGAACCGCCAGAACAGCTCCTGCTCTTCGGGTTCGGCCTCCTCCACCCCTTCGTGCCGGTAAAAACGTTGTATGGCGGCGACGACGAGATGGTGCGGAATTCCGTTGGCGTCACGCAGCGCACGCAGCGACGACAACCGCGGCCGCACGGTGCGGCCTTGCTCGGCGTGCTTGACTGCCCCCGCACTGAGTCGGCCGGAGAAATCCGCCTGGCTGCGGCCCAGGTAACGGCGCCACTCCCGAAGCCACGCGTTGGGGGTGGCGGACGCCGCGGGATTCGGGGGATAGATGCCGTCGGGGTCGTACCATGCCAGGCCCTCGCGGTCGAAGAACCAGACGATCGCTTCTCGGCCGATGTCGTCCGCGATGCCGTTGGCGGCGCACAGGTCCCGAACGGTCGCAGCGGTCGGTTTGCTCCGGAAGGACTCGGTCGCGCTGATCGTCCCGCTGCTGAACGGTCCGGCGAATACAGCCTGGTCGACACCGAGGTAGCGACGTAGCGCGGTCAGCCACCGGTTCACCGCGAACGGTTCCGCCGGATTGATTGCCGACGGCCGGGGCAGGTAATCCCCGTCGGGATCGTAATGAGCCAACCCGTCACCGTCGTAGAACGAAAGGAGCGCCGAGCGGACGAACTCGTCCGGTATCTCGTTGGCCCTGCACAGGGCGCGAAGAGCGGCAGCGCTCGGGTTGCGGCGTTCGCGCTCGAAATGCTTGACCAGGGTGGGGTTGGCCGGAAGGGCGAATTCGTTCAAAGTCTTGCCGAGGTAGCGACGAAGCGCGGCCAGCCACTTGTTCGCCGCGTACGGATCTTCGATATCGAATTCCGCGGGATGAGGTCTTCGCGTTCCCTGGGGATCGAACCAGGCGAGCCCCGCACCGTCGAAGAATCGCAGCAGGGCCGCGCGTGCGAGTGACGCGGGAATCCCGTTCGCGATACAGATCTCACGAACAACGCGGGGTGTCACATTTCCCGTCTCGAGCTCGATCTCTCCGATCGTCTTCGGATCCACCGCACCGCCGAATTCCGCTCGGCCGCGACCGAGATAATGGCGTAGATCTGCCAGCCATTTGTTCGCAGCGTGCGGATCGGCCGGATCGTAGTCACGCGGGCGGGGCCGGAACTCGTATTCGGGATCGAATCGCGCGAGCCCCTCGCCGTCGTAGAAATGTATCAGCGCCTCGCGAGCGAGCCGGTCGGGAATGCCGTTCGCTTCGACAAGTTTCAGCAGAGTGCTGCGGGTCGGATTCCTCCGGCCGCTCTCGATGAGCGAGATGACGGATTTACCGACCTCCGCTCCGCCGAAAGCGCTCTGACTCAGCCCCACGGCATCGCGATACTCCGCGAGCCATTCGTTGGCCGTGGTGAACTCGATGGGTCTGGGCAGGGTCACCCCACGTTCCGGAGCCACCTTCCCGCGGCCGATAACGGTGTGTGAGCCGATGGGATCGTCGGGATTGATCGCGGTGACCAACGCCGGGTCGAAGCCACCGATCACCGCGCCGACACCGGGCTCCTGGTATGCCCCGTCTTCTCTCGAGTATCGACTCGGCCGAACCGGCGCCGCCGTCACGGGGGATGCGACACCGGTATCCGGCGCGTCGGTCTCGGTGGCGCGGGTCTGCTGTGCCACCGCCGTGAGCCGCTGGATCGCGGCGAGCTGATCATGGGTCGGTCCGCCACCACGGTGTAATTCGGCGAGCGCGGCGCCGATCAGCCGACGGTCGTGCACCTTCACGTGATCCAGGCATTCGAACAATGTGTTCTGGGCCACCTCGAACAACCAGTCCGCGACGTCTCGCCCCGCCGGCACCGGCCACCGATTGCCGGCGGCGAATGTCATGACACGGAAATGGATCGCATGCGCCAGCCGGGTCACGTGGATCGGCGGGGTCCCCCGTCCCGGCTCCCACCCCAGCATGGCCACCGTGCGCTGGATGTTCTCCCGCCCGTACCGCGTGTTCAGTGCCTGCTCCGCTGCCTTGTCACCGGCTCGGGCGCGGGACAGTGTCGCGTCGTCGCCGGTGGTCCGGCCGAGCGCGGCCGGGTCGACCGGCGCCGCCCTGCCACTGGCGTCGTCCGCGGTGACCACCACGTCGGGCCCCGAGTCCACACCGGCCGCTGGGCTCTCACCGACGGCCCGATCCCACCTCGACCACCGGGTTCCGTCGACCTGCAGAATTCCCGCCCGGATTCCCACCGCGACCATGGCGGCGGGTATGTAGGTCCCGAGGGCGCGGCCGATTTCACGAAGGTGCGTGTGCACCGCTGCGGTATCCAGCGACAGGATCGCGGCGATGGCCGCGGGTGTGCGGCCTTTCGCGGTGAGTGCCAGCACCGCGGTCTCTCGTTCGGACAAGCGGACTGTGGCAGTATTTTCCGGCATCGGAAACGCGGCGGGATCGAGTTCGCCGCGGCGGGTCGCTTCGGCGACAGCGGCGGCCCGGTTGGGGACGCCCAGCGTCCGCGCTGTCCGCCGGTCGATCTCGGCCACTGTTCGCCGGGGCATATTCGAGCGCTGGGCGATCGCCGCGCGGGACAAGCCCTGAGCCGCGGAATCGAGGACCGCGAGTTCGGTGTTTCCGATGGCCGGCTCGATCCCGGGGACACCGTGCGCCGCGGCGATCGAGCGCGCCAGGCGACGCAGCCCACCCGCGGCCAGCGTGCCGACAGTGGTGGCGGTCCAGTGCTGTGCCGAGGCGCCCCGGGCATTGAGCCCGTAGGCAGTTTGCTCCTCGTTCAGTCCCGTACGGAACCGGAGTTCGAGGACCCTGCGCTGACTCGGATACAGCTGGTCGACGAACTGCCCGAACAGCTCGACCGGAGACGCGGCGAGCGCGGCGACCACCGGATCGGCGTCCGTCAGGCCTTCGAGAGACTTGTAGGCGGCCACTACTCCCCGTTGCAGGACCCGCAGGTCCCAGTGGGAACCCGGGTCCCGCGACGTCGGGGCGGCCGAGGCTCCGGCGGCCGCAACGGTCACCGGGGGCACCGGGATGTCATCGCGGCGATCTGCTTCCGGCCTGCCGGCAGCGGCCGGTGGATTCGCCACAGGTGCCGATTCGGCGGGTGCTGCGGCAGTAGCGCCGGCGGGACTCGCCGCAACAGCATCCGGTTCGGTCGCGCCCGCTGCTGTTTGCGGGGACCGGTCAGGAACCGAAGTCCCGGCTTCCGGTATGTCCCCGGCGCGGTACTGCGCGTGTACGGCGCGGGTCAGCTGTTCCAATGCGTCGAGCTGCTCCGTGCTCGGCTGCTGTCCGCGGGGCGGTGCCTGCAGCACGCCGGCCACCAGGCCGCGTTGGGTGGCATCCAACCGACCCAGTCCATCGAGCAGTGCGTCACCGGTGTTCTCGCGCAGCCACTCGCCCAGATCATGACCACTGGGCACCGACCACCCGTGCAGTGCCGCGGCTCGGAATCCGGCGAAGGTCATCGCGTGTGCCAGGCGGCGCACCGGCTCCAGCGGTGCTCCGGATGTGGTGTCCCAGCCCAGCTGTGCGCTCGACTGCGCGAGAGCGGCGGGCCAGAAGGTCTGCACCAGCGATCTCGCGGCGACGGGATCGCCTTGCTGGGCGGCCTGGAGACGGGCCCGGAGTTCGGGGGACACGTCGATGGTTTCGGGCGCGGCCACAGTCTCGGGGCCGGCTGGGATCGCCGCAGCGGCACCCTCGGCTACGCCCGGCACGGCGGCCTGCGGAGATACGGCGGAGGTCGCCGAAGACGAATCCTGCTGCGGTATCGCCGCCGCAGGTACGGCTGTGGTCGAGGCCCGCGCGGGCTCGGCCGCCCCGACGGCAGGTTCGTCGCCGACGGTGCCGGTGATCGGTGAGGGTGGCTTCGGCGCCTCGGCGCGCTGGGGGCCGGTGGTGGAAGGGTCGGTGGCCGGTGGGGCGTGGGGCAGGTGCGCGGTCGCGGGGTCGTGGGTGCCCGGCTGACGCACACCGACGGGCTGCAGCTTCTCGGCCAGCGCCCGGATATCGGCGTTGGCCGCCGCCAGATTGCGTTCGGTGGCCTCGACCCTGTTCAGGGTCCGCGCGAGTTTGTCCTGGGTCTCCCGGCTCGGCGCCAGCGCGTGCTCGGCCAACGCGGCACGATGCTCGGCCAACGCGTCCTGATGCTGGGCATACCGGATGATCGAGATCTGCGCCTCGGGCGCATCAGCGTAGAGCGCGTCATCGACAGCGGTGAAATACTGCGCACTCCCCTTCCCGCCACTACGCGCAGTACGGTTCTCGACCTGGATATCCACCGCCCGCGACTCCGCCGAACGCCCCGAGATCAACACATGCAAACCCCCGTCGTCATTCACCTCCGTACCCACCGGAATATCCACCCCCCGACCCCCCTGCCGATTGATCACCAGCACCTTGCCCCGCTGACCGGCCTCCTGAAAGATCTTCTGCAACTCCGCTTCCGCGTCCACCCCGTGACGCAGAAAGAACTTCGCATCCACCGCGATATGCTCCACCCGCGCCGCGTCCAGCAACGCCGACAACCGGGCCACCTCACTGTTGCGGTTACACACCGCCAACTGCGGAATACCCGAAGGCTGCCGCTCGGCGATACTGGACGCCATCGCCGCCAACTTCGCGTCCTGATGACTGATCACACCCTCGCGACCGACAGCGACATAATCATCGGCGATCCTCAACTGCAAATCCTTGAACCGCGGAATATCGACCACCCGCGCACCGTACTTACTCAACAACTCACCCGCGACCGCATCGGCCGTCCCGGAAAAACCGAACATCTCATCACTCTTGTCCGCCGAGAACAACTCCCCCGCGGTAACCGACGCCGAACTGGCCGGATCATCCCGGATCCGGATACCGTGCTTGGCCTCCACCGCCTGCGCCAACCCACCATTCCAACGGCTCTCGGTCGACGTCTCGGCATCGAACATCACCTTGTGCGACGTCTGATCGATGATATAGATCTTGTGCGTCTCCGGATTCAACACCCACTTGCCGTCCGCATCCACCACAAACTCCGGACCCAACTCCGAATGATGCCACACCACATAATGATCGTTCTCGACATACTCGAACTCCGCCGCCGCGGCCATCGTCAACCGATTCGCTTCCTCCTCGGTCAACGGCCGACCCAGAATCTCCTCGATCTTCACCCGGCCCGCATCACTCAACTCGGTACCACCACCGACCCGCCCCGGCTCCCGCCCGAAATCGAACTCACTCAACACCCCCGCCTTCCGGGCATCGGTGAAAAAAGCATGCGCATCCCCCACCGCGGCCTCCACATCCACCGCCGCCGGATTCCCCGCCCCCTCCGACAACACAAACGTCGTATTCGCGAACACCAACGCCTCATCGATCTCATCGATACCATTCCGACGCGCCAACGGCACATTCCCCCGAAGCTCACCGAACCCCAAATCCTCCATCGTCCCCACATAAATCGTCGGCCGCCCCTCCACCGGATCCGCATACGGCGCATCCGGATTCATCCGCACAATATCGAAACCGTACTCCCCCAAAATCGTCCGATACTCACCGAACGCATCATGAGCCAAACCGTCACGAGTCGTAATGATATTCACCGGCTCCCCCCGCGCCGCCTTCAACGCCGCCGCCGCCAGGAACACCAAAGTCTTACCCTCCCCCGCCTGCATATTCCCCACACCCGCATCCCGCGCCACCAACATCGCCATCACCTGCGTCCACCGCAACACCCGATGCTTCGGATCACCCCGACGAACGATCTCCACCATCGCCGCCGCCGACTCCTGACCATCCGTACTCTGCCGAATCATCCAATCGAAACCCTCCGGCGACACCAAACTCCAATCCGTCGCCGCGTGCCGAGCGAGAACCTCCTCCGCCTCCCTCCGGTACTTCGCCGTCAGATCGGCCCCCACCGAAACCTCTCCGGCCGCCGGCCCGTCCTGCCCGTCAGCAGATTCCGAATCCCGCGACCCTGCGCCTACCCCGGAATCTTCATCGGACTCGGCGTCGAACCTCGTCGAACCACCGTCCTCGGCGGCCCGTGCGGGCTCCTCGGCAGAAATAGACGATTTCGCCGGCGACTCGCCGGACGGCTGCACCGCCGCATCCACCGCGCCCTCACCGGCCTGCGACTCCGGTTTCACCACCGGCGGTTTGAACGCCGTGCCGGACGCATCCGCAGAAACCGCTCTGTCCGGATACCCCAGCGGCTTACCGACCGCATCCGCCGTATTCACCATCGGCTTCGTCGTACCGGGTGGCTTGGCCGGCGTCGCTTCGGAACCGGGACGCCCGGGCGCGGCCGAATCGGCCGCAGCGGCAACCTTCGCCGCCCCTGCGGCAGGCTCGCGCACTACTACACCATCGGCCCCGGGCTGCCGCGGTACGGCCGTGCCCTCCGGCGACTCCGCAGATCTACCGGCACCGACAACCGCTTCGTCCCCATCGGTCGCCGGGCGCACGGTCACTGCCTCGGGTTTGCCTGAAGTGGCAGGGTTCTCCGGCGAGCCCCCAGGTTTGCCGACCACGCCCCCCGCGTCGTCGACCGGCGACACGGGCCGGTCGGCGACTTCGGCCTGCAGTGACCCAGCGCGAACATCCCGCCCGCTCGAGGTGTTCACCTCACCGGCCAACACCTCGGTCGGCTTCCACGGCTTCGCGACCGACCCTTCGGCGATATCCTCACGCCCACCGGGCGACTCGTTGACGATCGTGCCCTTCGATGCCGCCGGCTCACCCGCTTCGGCCGCCGCGGACTCGCGGACCGATTCCTCCTCGGCCAGCCGCTGCAGCAGACGAGCATGCAACTCTCCCGCCGGCCGCGCACCCCGGCCCCCGTCGCTGTCGACGCGGGCAGGCTCGGCATCCGGCGATACCGACCGCCCCGGACCCGTATCGGCACCCACATCGCGGCCCTCGGCCGCGGACGAAACACCCGCACGCGGCGCCAGCGAATCCACCTTCACCGGACTCACATTCTCCGGCAGCGAAAAATCACCAGGCCGCCACTCCACCGAATTGACCTGCCGGACATCGGTATCGACATCCCGCAACAACCCCGACAACAACTCGTTGAGCTTCTGCCGATGAGACTTCGGCACCGCCTCCGGATCCACCCCCCGCAACGGACCACGCGCCACCAGCGCCTCGACCAACGGCCGACCCGCACTCCCCGCCGGCGCGCCCGGCTCCGGCCCCGACCGCACCCCTGCCCCCGAACCACCACCGCCCTCCGGACCACCCGGCATCGCCGCCCGCAAACTCGCCACACCATGACCGGCCGCCCCCAGAAACCCCCCCGCCACCGCCGGCACCAACGACTCCGTAAAAGCATCCAGCGTGAATTTCTCCCCCGACATACTCAACGCCACCCCCGTCCCCACAATCCCCCCCGCCAACCCACCCGCACCACCGGTCAACAACGCCCCACCCAACTGCACCCCCACCCGCTTACCCAGCGTGTCCGCCAACTCCGCCCGCGCCACAGTCGCCGGAACCACCCACCGATCCCCCACCCACTTCCCCGCCACCACACCCGCGGCACCACCGAACAAACCCGCCACCGCCGCGATCTTCACATCCGCCCAAGCAACCTCCCCCCGCTGCTCATAACCCACCTGCTTGAGCTGCACAGCCAAATTGATCCCACCACCCTGCACAGCACCCAAACCCCCCGCCTTCACCGACAACGCCATCACCCCCCGCTCCGCGGCGGCCCGCGCACTCATCCCCGCGAAATACTCCACCAACTTCCGCGAAAGGATCTCCAACGCCGTCCGCGTCCGCATCGTCTGCGCCACCTGCACAAGCGCACCCCCATACGCGAACATGATCGCCGCATGGAACAACGTCCACGCCAAAATCACCGCGAACCCGATCACCGTCCACTTCTGGACCTCGAACGCGTTCGCCCCCTCATACAACTGCTCGGCCTGCGCATCCAACCGATCAGCCTGAAGAGTGCACTCCTTCGCCGTTTCCCGGCACGCCCCCGCGAACTGCTCACCCCCGGCCCCACCCAACCCCACCCGCCCCCCGACAGCCCTCCCCGAAAGAAACTCCGCCCCCTGACGAAGCCGCTCCGCCTTCGCCGACAACTCGTCGGCCTCCCGACGCATCGCATCTTCCCGCGCCTCCGGGAAATGCCCGGCAACAACCTCCAAGACCCCGGGCGGCAACCACCACGGCAACAGCAGAGACACAGCTCACCCCTGCCCATCCACCGCAATCTACCCTTGCTTCACCCGACCGAACTGTTCGTTCCGTAGTTCATTCGAGATTAATAAGTTCCCACTGCTGAGAAGGTGACGAATCCCCAGCATCACAGCTGTGAGTTCCGTTCGCCGCGAAGAAAGTCGCGGATATCACCGAGATCGGGTACCTCGGGTACGAGGTCCGAGAGATCATCCCTCTTCTCGAGTTCCTCGGCAGCGGGAGAGATGAACCCTTGCCGGTGCTCGCGAGCGTGTTCCGCCGCCTGCGCGACGGTCTCGACAATTACGCGGGCCAACTCGTCAGGGGATTTGCTCAACGCCGATCGGGTGAGATTCAACTCGGTGAGTACCCCGCCCGCATCAACGGTCGCCGCCACCGAGCGGTCCACCGATTCCGCTCGGATTCGAGTCTCCTCCAGCTGCCGGTACGTTTCGGCCAGCCGGGCCTGCTGTTGCTGAAAGGTGTCGAGCAGATCTTCGATCTGGTTCCTCAGCCCATTGTTGGCGTTCAACAGACCTTCTCGTTTCCACCGGTCCATAACTGCATCCTTTCCGGATCATCTGTTCATCGGTTGCCCGGCGACTCTGCCCGAGCCATCGCCACCAGCAGCCGATGCAAGGTCTTGGCAGCCGCGGGGGCTTCGCTGCCGGCCAGCTGGACTGCGGCGAAACCCGCGGCAAGAGCTCGGCCGGGCGAGAAGGTGCGGTCATCGAAGCAGTAGTCGCCGAGCTCGCCCCGCCAGGATCTGTATCCGCTGACGATCCGTCCGAGAGTGTCGCCCTGGGCACCATTGATTCGTAGATATTCGGTGATCAGCGCCCGCTGCGCTTCCGCCCGGGCGCGCAGCCCGCCGGTCAGGTCCAGCACATGGCCGAGCTCCCGCAGCATGGTCACATACATCGGACGGTGCTGCAGCACGCTCTCCAGGGGAACATGACCGGCCCGGTCGCGTCCGATGAGTACCCCGGGGTCCGCGGTCGCGGTCACATCGAGAACGATCCATGGTTCCGGATTCTGCGACGAGTTGACCGCGGAATCCGCGGCACCCGCACGTCGATCCTCCGCTCGGGAGAGCGGCCCTCCCTCGGCGACCTCGAGCCCGCACAGGATGGCCGGATGCTCGGTGAGAACCGCGTCGACGGCTTCGGCGATCTCCCTGGCCGTCTGCTCGGCGATACCCGCCGTCTCGACTCCGATGAGCTCGAGGTCGCGCCGTGCGGCCAGGTCACGCAGGATTTCCATGGCCGCCTCATCGGTTGCGCGCCGAGCGCTCGCGGCCGGCGCCTCTTTACGCGACGGTGGCGTTCGGCGGGGATCCGCGTCCGGCTTGGCCGGCGTCGGCGGCCGATCGGCAGTTCGCGGCGGAACCGCCCGCGGCGGGATCTGACTGTCCGGGGCAGTGGCACCGACCGGCGCGCCGGATCGTGGGGAACCCGGGGAATTGCGACCCCAGGGTGTATCGGTCGATCCGGCGGAAGCGGTGCGGGCAGCCGTCGGCTTCGGTGCTTCCGGTGCTTTCGGGGCGCTCGGTCCGCGGGTGCCGGGGGGCTGCCCCACCGGTGTCGCGGATGCCCCCACCGGGGGCGGAGCTCCCGGAGCATGTGGCGGAGGTTGCGGTACTTGTTCCGGGCTGCCCGGTTCGGTCCCCGGGTCGGGCGACCCCGGGTCGCCGGAACCCGGCTGCTGCTGGGATTGCGGGGTTTCGCCCGGCTGTGCGCGGTCCGCGTCGGTGGCGGCGTCGGGCCGGGTACCGTCGGCGGCATTCTGCCCCGCCTCCGAGGTGATCGGATCATCGGCCGGCCGCGGCGCCGCGGTCGTCTGCCGGTTCGGCGCCCCGGCCCGGTCCGCGGAATTCCCCGCCGGGACGAGAGCCGGGGATATCGGCGCAGCCGGATCCGTGCCCGCGCCGGGATAGAGCGCCGGATCGGAGTTCCGTACCTGTGCGCTCCCGGCGTTGTCCGTATCCGTGTATGTCCCGGTAGCAGCACGGAGACCGGCGCCGAGAGCGCGGACACGGTCCACCAGATTCTCGAAACCCGCGATGCCCTGCTGCGCGGTGGGCACGTAGCTCTCGGCGAAGGCTTTACCGGGCTCGTCGGTGCCCCAGGATTCTCCCTCGCGTAGTGAGGTGTCCTTCAACTCGGCGAGCATCTGCGCCAGTTCGTCCGCCATCTGGTCGAACTCCGCCGCCGAGGCATGCATCGCGTCCGGATCGAGCCACAGCGGATCGGTCACTCGATCACCTTTCCTCCGCACCCTCACCAGCAGGTCCGATCAGTGTGGGGGATATCGCGCGATACCGCATCCCGCACTCTTCCTGGTCCTGGCAAACACGTCTTTACCGGCTCCGGTAGCGTATCCGTGGCTCCGGGCCGGACCGCGGCCTTCCACGCTCCGCTCCCGACCGGATATCGACCTCGCGCCGACACCGGCCGCGCGGCGACGCGGCATACTCGTCAGGTGAGCTCTCCCGCGACCAGCAAGCCCGCCATCCTCAGCGTCGACGACGACCCCGGCGTATCCCGGGCCGTCGTCCGCGACCTGCGGCGCCGGTACGGCGCCGAATACCGGATCCTGCGCGCGGAGTCCGGCCCGCAGGCACTCGAGGTGCTGCGCGAGATGAAACTGCGCGGCCAGCCCGTCGCGATACTCATCGCCGATTTCCGGATGCCGGGTATGGACGGGATCGAGTTCCTCGAGCAGGCGATGGACCTCGATCCCTACGCCCGCCGGGTACTGCTCACCGCGTACGCCGACACCGATGCCGCCATCGACGCCATCAATGTCGTCGATCTCGATCACTACCTGCTCAAACCCTGGGATCCGCCAGAGGAGAAGCTGTACCCGGTGCTGGACAGCCTGCTGGATGCCTGGCGCAGCAGCGAGCACCGGCCGGTACACGGGACCAAGGTCATCGGCAACCGCTGGTCGCCCCGGTCGTCGCAGGTCAGGGAGTTTTTAGCCCGTAACCAGCTACCGTACCGCTGGTTCCTGGCCGACGAACCGGAAGGCGCGCGTTTGCTGGAGGCCGCCGGCGCCGACCCCCGCCGCTGCCCGGTGGTGATCACCGAGGGCGGGCAGGCGCTGGTCCAGCCCAGCGACGGGGAGCTGGCCGCGAGTGTGGGGCTGAGTACCGAACCGGCCGGTGACTTCTACGACCTCATCGTCGTCGGCGGGGGGCCGGCCGGGCTGGGCGCCGCGGTGTACGGCGCCTCCGAGGGACTGCGCACCGTACTGGTCGAGCGCACGGCCACCGGCGGTCAAGCGGGCCAGAGTTCGCGCATCGAGAACTACCTGGGCTTTCCCGACGGGCTGTCCGGGGCGCAGCTGGCCGACCGGGCGCGGCGCCAGGCGGCCAAGTTCGGGGCCGAGGTGGTCACCACGCGTGAGGTCGTCGGGCTGGAGGTGAACGGGTCGGCCCGGACCGTGCGGTTCGCCGACGGCGGCGCCCTGTCCGCCCATACGGTCATCATCGCCACCGGCGTGGACTACCGGCGCCACCCGGCGGCCGGTGTGCACGAGTACACCGGGCGCGGAGTCTACTACGGGTCGGCCATGACCGAGGCCGCCGAATGCGCGGGCCACGACGTCTATATCGTCGGCGGCGCGAACTCGGCCGGGCAGGCGGCGATGTTCCTGTCCCGCAACGCCCGCACGGTGCACCTGGTGGTGCGCGGGGACGCGCTGGAGAAATCCATGTCGCACTATCTGATCCAGCAGATCGCCCAGGTGCACAATATCCGGGTGCACACCGAGACCGAGGTGGTCGCGGTGGGCGGTGACGACCACCTGGACACGCTGGTCCTGCGCGACAACCGGACAGGCGCCGAGGAGAAGGTGCCCGCCGAACGGCTGTTCCTGTTCATCGGCGCCGCCCCGCAGACCGACTGGCTCGACGGCGTGGTGCACCGCGATGCCGCGGGGTACGTGCTGGCGGGCCCGGATCTGCTGGTCGACGGCGACCGGCCGAAGGGCTGGGAGCTACCGCGGCCGCCACATCATCTGGAAACCAGCGTGCCGGGGGTTTTCGTGGCCGGAGACGTCCACGCCGAATCCGCCAAGCGGGTGGCCTCGGCCGTCGGGGAGGGCGCCATGGCCGTCATGCTCGTGCACCGCTACCTGGCATAGAGGAGAGACCGAGAATGAGCATCTGCGATCCCGCCGAACTGCGGTCGCTGTTCCTGTTCGAGAAACTCGACGATCGGCAGCTGGACTGGTTGTGCGCAGACGGCCGCATCGAAACCGTCGAACCGGGCCCGGTGTACCAGGAGGGCGATCCGGCAACCTGCTTCTATGTGCTCATAGACGGTGAGGTGCGGCTCACCAAACTGTCCGGCGGCCGGGAGATCGAGATGGTGCACACCGACCATCGCGGCTCCTACGCCGGAGCGTGGACCGCGTATCTGGGCGAACGGGCCGAGACCCACTACAGCACCTCGCTCCACGTGACGCGGACGTCGCGCTTCTATGTGCTGGACGCGCAGATCTTCTCCCGGATGATGCACAGCTGGTTCCCGATGGCGGTCCATCTGCTCGAAGGCGCGTTCTTCGGTAACCGCAATACCAATGCCCGCATCGCCCAGCGGGAGCGGCTGCTCGCCCTCGGCTCGCTGTCGGCGGGACTGACCCACGAGCTGAACAATCCGGCCGCGGCCGCTGTCCGGGCGACCTCGGGCCTGCGCGACCGGATCGCGGGGATGCGCCACAAACTCGCCATGATGGCACAGGGCAAATTCGATACCGCGGTTCTCGAGACCCTGGTCCGGCTGCAGGAGGAGGCGGCCGCACAGGTCGCCAAGGCGCCGGAACTGGCGCCACTCGAGGCGGCCGATCGGGAGGACCTGCTCGGCGAGTGGCTCGAGGACCACGGGATCCGCGACGGCTGGGAACTGGCGCCGAACTATGTCCAGGCCGGCTTCGATACGGACTGGCTCGAACGGGTGGCCGCGACTCTGGAGGGCTGTCCGCCCCAGGTACTCGAGGGTGCGTTCCGCTGGCTGAACTACACCATCGAAACCGAACTACTGATGAACGAGATCGCCGATTCCACCACCCGGATCTCGACCCTGGTGGACGCGGCCAAACAGTACTCCCAGATGGACCGGGCTCCGTTCCAGGTGGTGGACCTGCACGAACTCCTCGACAGCACACTGGTGATGCTCAGCCGCAAGATCGGTGACTCGGTCGAGGTGGTCAAGGACTACGACCGCACCCTGCCCCAGGTGCCCTGTTATGCCGCCGAACTCAACCAGGTATGGACGAACCTCATCGACAACGCGGTGTACGCGATGGCGGGCAGCGGGACGCTGACCCTGAGCACCCGGCTCGAGAACGACTGCGCGGTCGTGGTGGTCGCCGATACCGGGCCCGGTATCCCGGCCGAGGTGCAGAGCCGCGTCTTCGAACCGTTCTTCACCACCAAACCGGTCGGCGAAGGGACCGGACTCGGCCTCGATATCTCGTTCCGCATCGTCGTCGACAAGCACGGCGGGGACATCCGGGTCGATTCACGGCCCGGCGATACCCGTTTCACGGTGTGGCTTCCGCTCACCCGCGCCGCCGACGGCGCCTGATCCGGCTGCGCCGGTCCGCTGCCCGGGCAGCGGACCGGCGTCTTTTCCCGGGGTCAGGGGTCAGCGGCGGTCGAGGCCGGACAGCCGCCAGGCGAGCTTGTTCCGCACCACCGCCGTGCGGCCGGCCAGGCGCATGACCATGTTGCGGATCGGGCGCACCGCCGTGGGCATCGTCGCCAGGGTGGTGAGCCGTCCGGCGATCGCGACCACCGACTCGGTATTGCGGCGGCGGCCGGCGGCGTGCTCGTCGAGCAGCTCCGGCGACTCCCCGCGCAGTACCCGGGAGAGGGTCGTCGCGGCGGTGACCGCGTCTTCGATGCCCAGGTTCATTCCCTGCCCGCCGGCCGGTGAGTGCACATGGGCGGCATCGCCCGCCAGCAGGACGCGCCCGTCACGGAATCGGTCGGCGATACGGTGGTGCACGCGGAAACGCGAGCCCCACACCACCTCTTGGACCACCGCCGGCTGGGCCTTCGGGCCGCGCTCGTCGAGCAGGCGCTGCACGAAGGCGACGTCGGGTTCGTGCGGCGCCTCGTCCACGGTGGCCACGATCCGGTACATATCGTCGGGCAGCGGCGCCACGACCACCAGCCCGGCCGGGGAGAAGTACAGGATCACCTCGTCCTTCGGGACCCCACCGGAGACCCGGACATCGGCGAGGCTGAACGATTCGGCGTAGCTGCCGCCGGTGAATCCGATACCGGCCTGTTCACGGACCGTGCTGTGCAGCCCGTCGGCGCCGATCAGGTAGCGGGCGCGGAGTTGCTCCCCGTCGGCGAGTGTGGCCGTCACCAGGTCGGCGTCCTGGGTCACCGCGGTCACCTCGACGGGACGCCGCACCGGTACGCCGAGTTCGGTCAGCCGGCCCAGGATGAATTTCTCGGTATCGGCCTGCGAGATCATCAGCGTGTAGGGGTAGGCGCTGGGGAGCCCCCCGAAGGGGACGGCGATCAGGACCTGGTCGCGGTCCCTGATGGTGAAATCGGGGGTGTGCAGCCCGCGCCCGACCAACGGCCGCGTCACCCCGTAGGGCTCCAGCAGTTCGAGGGTGTGGGGGTGCACCACCGCCGCCCGGGAAGTGTTCGCACCTTCGGCCTGGCTGTCGACGATCACGACGTCGTGGCCGAGCTGGGTCAGTACGACGGCGGCGGTGAGACCGACCGGGCCCGCGCCGACGATGAGGACATCTGCGATTTCGGTGGCCATCGTTCTACCCGCTCTCCCGAGGTCAACACTTGTTGGCATTAAGGTTATGCCGGACCGTGCGAGCTTGTCAACAGTTGTTGGCCTACACTTGTTGGCATGAGAAGGACCTCGGAAGAGACGAAAGCGGTCATCCTCGCCGCCGCCCGCGAGCGCTTCGCGGCCGACGGGTACGACCGGGCGACGATCCGGGCGATCGCCGCCGACGCCGGAATCGACCCGGCCATGGTGATGCGGTACTACGGCAACAAGGAACGCCTGTTCGCCGCGGCGGCCGAATTCGACCTGGAACTGCCGAATATCGCAGAGGTACCCCGCGATCGGATCGGCCCCGCGCTGGTGGCCCACTTCCTGGATCGGTGGGAGCGCGACGAGACCCTGCTGATCCTGCTGCGAGCCGGGGTCACCAACCCGGCGGCCGCCGACCGCATGCGATCGATCTTCGCGACCCAGCTGGGGCCGGTGCTCGCGAAGGCCGGCGACGACCCCCGGGAGGCACCCCTGCGCGCCGGTCTGGCGGCGTCCCAGATCCTGGGTATGGCACTGTGCCGTTTCATCCTCGCGTTCCCGCCGGTGGCCGCCATGACCGGACCCGAGGTGATCGCCTGGCTGGGCCCGACGATCCAGCGCTATCTGACCGGACCGGTCCCGGAGACCGTCCCCGCCCGGTGATCACCGGCGCCGGGCCGGCACCGCGCTCCGGCCCTACCGGTGCCAGGCCGGCACCGCGCCGGCGACACTGCTGATCCGCGCCTGGTACCGCTCCACGAACGGCAGCACCTGCTGCGCGATCACCGTGTTGTATTCGGCGGGGCGCTGCCGGGGATTCGCGTGCCCGGTGCCCCGCGGTTTCACGACCAGCAGATTTCCGTCCACTCCCCCGACCTTGTCGATCAGGACCTGCTGAGTGCGCGCGACATCCACCACCCGGTCCCGGCTCCCGTCGTGCGGCCGGATGAAGACGATGGCCGGCCGCGGCTTGCCGTGTGCCGGCTTGGACACCGCGCGCAGATCGTCGGTCGCTCCACCGGCCACGATCGCCAGGAACTGGGCCTCGATCAAACCGTTGCTGGCGGCGTCGGCGTTGAATATCTTGTCCCGCAGCACCTGCCCCACCGCGGTCCGGAACTCGTCGAAGCGGATACCCGGGACGCCGGTGTGGTCGAGGAAACTCTCCCGGCGCGCGTAGGTCTCCACCGCGGTCCGCAGACCCCGGCTCTCCCGGGCACCGGGTAGCCAGCCCATCCAGCGCACCATATCCTCGCCCAGGCCGCGACTCTCCGGGCGGACCGCGTCGAGGTCCAGCGGTGTGCAGTCCAGCAGCACACCCACCAATCTGCGGTCGCTGCCGAGATGGATGTGCTCGGCGACCTCGAGTGCGATCACACCGCCCATACTGTGCCCGGTGAGCACGATATTGCGCACCCCCGCCATGGCCGCGGCGCGGATGATCAGGTCGGCAATCACCTCGGTGTCGATACCGCGGTTGTCGTAGCGGATCGCCCAGACCGCGCCCATCTCGCGCAATGCCGGCAGCGCGGCGGCCGTATCGCTGGCATTGAGATTGCCCAGTCCCACCAGATCCACGACGGCGGTATCGCGTGTGCCCGGGTCCGCCGGTCCGGCGATCGGTAACAGCGCGGGCTCGGTCAGCGCGAGGCGCACGCGCTCCGGCTCGACATCGTGCTCCCAGTACTGCGCGAACGCGACACCGACGATCATCAGCAGTGCGGCTACCCGAAACAACGCCAGCCTGGTGCGGCGCAACGTCTTCCATCCGTGACCCGGACGCGTCTCCCGCAATCTGGCCCGGCGACGTTCGTCACTCCAGTCCGCGACGGTGGACGGATGCCATTCGTCCAACGGCGACATGCCTCCACTGTATGTGCACCCGCGCCGGTGCTCCGGGCAGCGCCGCGGTGAGAATTACCGCACCGCCGGAGTTTCAGTCCCCGCGGACACCGTCGACCAGCAGTCGCCGGATCGCCCGGGTCAGCGCGGCGACGGCCGCCTCGTCCGGATCACGCAGCCCGTGCACCACCCCGGCGAGCAGCATCCCGGTCACCGCCCGGGCGGTGTTGATCGTATCGAGATCCGCGCGCAGATAGCCCAGTTCGACACCGTGGTCCAGATATCCGGCGGTCAGCGCGTCGGCGGTGTCGAGCAGCCCGTAGAGACGCGCGGTGAGTTCGTCGTCGATCCCGGTGGCGTGGAACAGCAGCAGCTGAGCCACACGCCGATCCTCGAGGAGGATACGGCCGAGCGCGACGCCGATCCGGTCGATCTGCTCCCGGTACTGGTCCAGCGTGGTCGCGGCGTCGGGTGCGTTGTCGGTCCCCAATGCGTCGATGATCCGGGCCGCCAGATCGTCGATCACATGGTCGATGATGTCGCGTTTGTTGCTGAAGTAGCGGTAGAAGGTGCCGTGGCCGATACCCAGCGTGGTGGCGATATCGGCGATCCCGGTCGCGTGGTAACCCCGCTCGGCGAAACAGACGAAGGCGGTATCGATGATCTCCTGGCGCAGCTCGGCCTTCCGGCGCTCCGCCCTTGTCGATGGCTTCGTCACGCCACCGATGATACTGTCATCACAAGCGGAATGATGTGTCATTCTGTGATGAATCGTTCAGCCAGGAGCAGGAGGTTCGGCGTGACGCCTCGATACGACGCCGTGGTGGTCGGCGCGGGGTTCGGTGGTATGGGGGCAGGAATCCAGCTCGACCGTCTCGGCCTGCACAATTACGTGATTCTCGAGCGGGAGTCCGATCTCGGTGGGACCTGGCACGTCAACCGGTACCCCGGCCTGGCGGTCGATATCGCCTCGGTGACCTACTCCTACTCCTTCGAACCGAACCCGAACTGGTCGCGCCTGTTCGCACCGGGCGAGGAGCTGAAGAAGTACGCCGAGCACGTCGCCGACAAATACGCTCTGCGCGAGCGGATGCGCTTCGACACCTCGGTCGACAGCGCCCGCTGGGACGCCGAGCACCAGTACTGGGTGGTCACCGTCGCCGGCGGCGAGACACTGACCGCGCGCTATCTGCTGACCGCGACCGGTTTCCTCTCCCAGCCCTATACGCCACCGTTTCCCGGTATCGACACCTTCGCCGGCAAGATCATCCACACCACGGCCTGGGACCACACCTACGACCTCACCGACCGCCGGGTCGCGATCGTCGGCACCGGCGCCACCAGCGTGCAGCTCGTCCCCGAGGTCGCGGCCCGGGCGCGCGAACTCACCGTGTTCCAGCGCACCCCGATCTGGGTGGTACCCAAGGTCGATATGCCGATCCCACCCGCGGTGCGGCGCCTGTTCGCCCGCGTCCCGATCACCCAGAAGGCCGCGCGGCTGGCGAATACCACCGCGCTGGAAGCGCTCATGGTGATCGGCGTACTGCACTACAAGCAGGCCAAACCCCTGAACAAAGCGGCGGCGCTGCTGGCCAGGGCGCATCTACGCGCTCAGGTCCACGACAAGCGGACACGCGAGCAGCTCACCCCCGACTACGATTTCGGCTGCAAACGACCGACCTTCTCCAACCGCTACTTCGCGACCTTCAACGAGCCGCACGTCCGGTTGGAGACCGGCGGTATCGACCGGCTCGAACCGGATGGGATCGTCACCGCCGCGGGCACGAAGACCGAGATCGACACCCTCGTGCTGGCGACCGGTTTCAACCTCTGGGACGTGAACTTCCCGGCCATCGAGATCATCGGTCGCGACGGAGTGGACCTCGGCAAATTCTGGCGGGACAACCGGTTCCAGGCCTACGAGGGAATCACGGTCCCGAAGTTCCCGAATTTCCTCAGCCTCAACAGCCCCTATTCCTACAGCGGTCTGTCCTACTTCACCACCATCGAGGCACAGATGAAACATATGGCCAGGCTCTTCGGGGAGCTGGCCCGCCGGGGCGAGACCACCTTCGAGGTCACCGAACGGGCCAATACCGAGTTCCTGGACCGCGTCACCGGCAAGCTCGGTTCGTCGGTGTTCTACGGCGGCGACTGCGCCACCGCGCGCAGCTACTACTTCAACCAGCACGGCGAGGCGGCACTGCTACGACCGACCAGTACGGTCAACGCCCACCGCGAGGCAGTGCGGTTCCCGTTGGACGACTACCTGTACGGCCGGGCCGGCTGACGCCGTCCACCCCCCGGGTGTCCGGCGGCACGGACGAGCAACATATCGTCCTCGACCGCCGGGACCGCTCCTGACCGGCCGCGCGCACGCCCTGGACGTTCACACCGTCAACCCGTGGCGTTCGTGATAGCGCTGCTCGAACTCTTCGACGAATGTCGTCGGGGCGATCGACGAGGACGAGTGCTCGAGCACGCCGTCGTCGGCGATGTAGAAGATCGCCCGGCCGATCGCGATCTCCCCGCGGGGTACCGGCACGTACACCATCCAGCCGCAGCTGAACCGGTCGGCCACCAGCTGGTCGAGCGGATAACCGGTGGTGTCCAGGCCCCGGCTCTCGATGTACCCGCGCACCCGGAAAACGGCCTCGTCGTCCGACATCTGCGGCGGCAGCGAGGCCACGACCCCCGCGAGACCGAGTTGGTACATGGCGCCGTCGATATCGAACTGCTCCTCGTCGAAGAGAGCGAGCAGGGTCTCGCGGGTCACCATCCCGATATCGGCGGCCGCGACCAGCGCCTCGGCGGCGGCGCGATGCTGTGCTGCCGGAGGCTGCGCCACCAGGCCGGCGAGAATGCCGGCCACCGTGTCGGCCGTCCACACTCCGGGCACCGCGGTCGCGCAGTCCTCCGCGGACGGCGATTCGCCCCGATACCAGCGCCCACCGTCCCACCAGTAGACGAATGACAGCAGGCCGGTGGCCGCGCGCGGGTTGAGTACCGGGTCGGCCACCCAGTCGGGCGCACCCGCGAAGAAACGCGGCATCGGGGCGCCGTCGTTGTACGCGGCGTCCAACGCGGGCGCCTCCCAGACCCCGCCGGAGAGCACCGCCCGTCCGCCCGGCAGGGAGTACAGCGTCGAACCACCGCGGCGAGAACTCTCGAACCACCCCATACCGGGCAGCACCCGCGGACCCCATTCGGAACCGGCGGCGACGAAGCCCGCGGAGATACACGCCCACCGAGCCCACATCTGCGGGAAGTCCGGGAACTCGTTCTCGGCCGGCGTCGGCCACACTTTCGCCGCGCGGTCCGCGCGCGCGTCCCGCGCGGCGTCCTGCGGTGTGCGCATCTGCCGCTCGGCGTGCCCGATATAGGCGGCCAGCCAGACCGGCAGCGAGTGCCGGGGGAATTCGTCCACGTCCGCACGGTAGGCATCGGGCTCGAAGAGCTGATCGTCCGGAAACGGCTCGGCGCCGAAGTCGTAATCGACCTCGAACTCCCCCTCGGCGCTCAGCCGCAGCAGCAGGCGCCACCACGGCTCCCCGTCCAGTTCGGCGACCAGTGCCCGGTGTTCGCGGACCTTGTCGAGGACCGGCGCGGCCGGCTCGGTGCGCAGCGCACGTTCCCGGGCGGAGTAGACCACCTCGGCGAAGGCCGTGGTAGTGGTGAGCGCGAAAACGGCGTCGAGCCGGAGCCACCCGCCGGGACCTTCGGCACCCAGTGCGGTGGCTATCTCCCACGCGAGAGCTCGATCACGGCCTTCGGCCCCGGCGGGATCGGCGTCTGCAGTGGACTCGCCGGGCTCGCCGCCGGGCGGCAGCCGGAAATCGATATCCGGTTTCTCGTCCCCGGCGCCCTCCGGGTTGCCCTTGGCCTGATCGCTCACTGCTTACTTCCGCCGGTCTTCCCGCTCCGCACCGTCCCGAACTACCGGAATTTTTTCACGACAACAGGAACTTTTCCTCCCAACAACGGGAAGAGCGGTCGATATCGGAGCGTGCCGTAACCCGCTTCGCCCTGACACTCACCCGCGCTCCCGACCACCGCTCACCTGCCGATCTCCGAGCGGTTGCCGAGTTCGGTCATATCACATGCTCCGGGCACGAACATGGCGAATCACGAGACCGGCCGCTGTGACGGCTCCAGCGGTACCGGGATTTCCTTATGAGTTCGCGCAGAATCCCTTGTCCCCCTTGCCCAAGATCACACTTTTCGCCCGCGCACGTCGTATCGTTGCTCGTCGAGCCGAACTCGGATGCGGTCACAAGCCGGAGCAGACGTTCGTTCGAGCGACGGATCCGGTCACGCGGATCGTCGCCGCGGTACACCTGTACAACAGCGACCGGAGTCGTTCGCTGCACCCACCGCGCACCCTCCTCACGGTGCGGGCCGTCGCGGCATCACGAATGCCGGGCCCCACCGGTCGATTCCTGCTGTCCGAAAGAAGAACGTGTCCAGAGTTTCCACCCGTATCCTGGTCCTGCTGTTGACCCTCGTCTCGGTCGGGATTCTCGGCGGCGGCGCCGCCACCGCCGAACCGCTGTACCCGCAACCGGATCCGGACCCCTTCTACACCGCACCGCCCGACCTCGCCGAACTGCAGCCGGGCGAGGTGGTCCGCACCCGCAAGATCGACACCGGTCTGTACGTGGGCACCGAAGGCTGGCAGGTAGCCTTCCGGTCCACCAACTCCCTCGGTAACCCGATCATGGGAATGACCACGGTGCTGCTCCCCGCCGGCGTGAAGAACCCGCCGCTGGTCTCCTATCAGGCCCTGATCAATTCGCTCGGTACCCGATGCAACCCGTCCCGGTCGCTGTTCAACGGTGAACTACAGGACGCGGTCGGCGCGATGCTACCGATCGGGCGCGGGTGGGCCATCTCGGTACCCGACTATCTCGGCCCGAATGTCGCCTACGCCGCCGGTCGGCTCAGCGGCATGGTCACCCTCGACAGCGTCCGCGCCGTTCAGCGTGTCGCCGAACTGGGCCTCGCGGAATCTCCCGTCGCCCTGGCCGGGTACTCCGGCGGTGGGCTGGCCACCGGTTGGGCCGCGGCCCTGCACCCGTCCTACGCACCCGAGTTGAAGATCGCGGCCGTCGCCGCGGGCGGTATTCCCGCCGATCTGGAGCAGATGGCGCTGGGCCTCGGCTTCGCACCGCACCCGGGTTTCGGCCTGGCCTTCGCCGCGGCGATGGGCCTCGAACGCGAGTACCCGGACCGCCTGCCGATTTCCGACCAGCTCAACGAGAACGGGCTGTGGTTCCGGGAGTTCACCCATGACGCCTGCCGCCGATTCCTGCTGTTCCACGGCGCTTTCCGCAGTGCTGAGCAGATGGCCGCGTCCAAGAGCCTGATGGACAGCCCCGAAGCGCACCAGGTCCTGCGGGAGAACAGCCTGCGCTACTTCGACGGGGTGCCGACCGCGCCGACCTATCTGTGGCACGGCCGTTACGACGAGCTCACCCCCTACGACGGGGTGGCCGAGTTCGCCGACCGCTACTGCCGCGCGGGCGCGCCGGTGAAACTCACCACCTACGATATCGCCGAACATATGACCGCCGCCGCGGCGGGTTTCGCCGACGCCTGGAACTTCGTGGAGGCCAGGTTCCGCGGTGAGCCGATGGCCAAGGGCTGCTGAAGCGGGCCGACCGGTGCGGTGCGGCCCGGCCCGGTGAGATCGCCGGACCGGGCCGCACCGGTTCCCGGACGGGGACGGTGCGGTACCGCCGGTTCAGCCGTCGGCCGCGCGTTCCACCAGCCGGGGATGGTCGGGGTGATCGGCGATCGAATACTGCGTCGCAAGCCGGCGTAGCCCGGCCAGGTCGGTCGGATCGGACATCACCTCGGTGTCGAGATCGAGGATGAAGTGCCCGGGCCGGACAAACCGCGCCGAGCGGCCGAGATCGCCGTCGGGGTGCGCGACGGTGACGACTCCCGAGACCGCGGTGATCCGGCCGTCCTGGTCGTATTCGATCTGCACGCGCACGGATCCCCCTCAGACGAGTATCGGACTGGACCAGGCTATGTAGAAGTAGTAGTAGACCGGTTCTCCCGCGCCGCTGTGGTGTATGTCGAAATGGGTTTCGTCGTGCCCGCCGCGATAGTGCGTGATGTTGCGGACCTCGATCTCGGCGCCGCTGTCGCAATAGGCGGTGAAGAGGTACAGCCTGTTCTCCCGGCCCCACTCGCCGCCCGCCGTCCACCAGTGGTCGGTTTCCCCCGGCGCCAGTGGACCACCGAAATTACAGAACGAACCGAGCCAGTTCAGTGGCACAACCTGGACCATCAGGCCTCCCTGGAAAGATCGGCGAAGATGTCGTCAGATCACCCGGGCGGTATTTCGAGGGTCGAACCGGTCCGTGTCATTATCACCCACCCGGGCGGCGACTGTCACGGGTGAGCGCAGTTCAACGATCGCGACGACGCTCCGCGGCGAATTCGCGCAGCGACCGCATCGCCACATCCGCCGCGTGCCCGGCGTTACGGCTGCCGTGCAGCGCGACGCCCCGCTCTCCCGGTTGCAGGGGTTCCAGGGCGGCGAGCTGGGAATCCAGCAGCGCGGCCGGCATGAAATGTCCGGTCCGGCCCGTCAGCCGTGCCAGGAGTTCCTCGCGGTCAGCGGTCAGGAGCAGAAAATAGGTACCGGGCGCCCCGGTCCTCAGCTGGTCGCGATAGCGGCGTTTGAGCGCGGAACAGGCCATCACACCGCCGGTCCCCTCGGCGTCGCGTGCTCGCAGCCAGTCGCCGACCGCGCCGAGCCACGGCTCTCGGTCGCTGTCGTCGAGCGGGATCCCCGACGCCATCTTGTCGATATTGGCCCGGGGGTGGAGATCGTCGGCGTCGGCGAAGGGTACGCCGAGTCGCCGGGCCAGCAGCCGGGCCGTCGTGGTCTTGCCGGTCCCCGATACGCCCATCACCACGACGCAGGGGAGGTGGGGCAGGGGGCGTTGCGTCGAGTCCACGACCGTCATCGATTCCTCTCGATCCCGGGCACGGTGCGGCGAGCACCGCGAGCGGCCGGTGCGGCGTCCCGCGGCGGGTGTTCGGGCCGGGCAGGCGGGCATCGCCGGGCGAGCATCGAACTCTGCATTGTCCGCCCTCCTGCGTGCACGGATGATCGGTAGGGCATGCCGACGGATATCGATGTCAACCTAACAGCAGGTTCAGGGGCCGTGCGAACTGCCGACGGGACGGCGGGCCGCAGCCGGGCTCGATGGTCCCTGGTGACCCGCGCCCGCGAGCACGCGGCCGGCGGTCCGGTTCGGTCCGGGTGACACTCGTCTCCGTGGAGGTCGGCCACGACGATGGATCCGGTCTCCGGTGTCGGGCGGGTCGCAGCAGCGGATCCGGGTTCCCCGAGCGCGGCCGGCCGGTCGCATTCGGCCTCGAGCGGGGGGTACCCCCGTCCCTCTCGAGCCCCGGCCGCCCGGAGACCCCGAGAGACGCGGTTCTCGGCAGGCCTCGGCAGGCAGAACACCCCCCGGGGGAAGCGGGCCGACTCTTCGAGCGGTGGGGCCGATCACTTCGCCGGTCTTCCGGTCGATCGGTTTCGTGGCCTGAATTCGTTGGCGCGAAACACCTTCCGAGTTCTCGGGCGGAATCCTTCCGCGAATGGCACTTTCGCCGGAAGCACCCGATGCGGACAGAACAGCCGCGCAATGGTTCAATTCCCGGCGTACGACCCGGAGCGCAGGAGGAAATCGAATGGCAGTGCGTTACTCGAAAAGAGAACAGACCAAACTCGTCAACCGAGTGAAAAAACTCCTCGCCCAGGGTAAATCGCTCAACGCGGCGTGCACCCAGGTCTCCGAGCGCGAAGGCGGGCTGCCCGCCACGAATACACTCGCCAATTGGGTCCGCGCGGCGGGACTTTCCGAAAGCACCGATACCGCACCCGTCGTGGACACCCCCGCGCCCGCGAAACCCCGGCGCCGCCGCCGTGTCACCGGCAAGGTGACCGCGACACCGGCCGTCGCCACCGAGACCGAGACCGCGGAAACCACCCCGGAATCGGCGGAAACCACTCCGGAATCGGCGGAGACCACCGCCGACGCCGTAGTGGCCCAGCATGCCGCACCCGCACCGGAAACCACCGCCGAAACCATCCGACCGGCGCCGGAGACCACCGCGGAACCCACGGCCGAAATCGTCCGGGTACGCCCGGCGGATACCACCGTGGACTCCGCGCACGAACTCGACGATCTGCTCGACGAGAATCACCGGCTGCGTACCGCGTTGAACGAGGCCAACCGTGAGATCCGGGCTATGCGCGACCTTCTCGTCGTCTACGCGAGCCGGTAGCTCGCCGGTTCGCGAAACTGTCGCAGTGCCCGCCGCCACGGAGGAATACGGTGGCGCCCGGTGCACGGGCCAGCGGGATACGGGCGTGATTCCGCTGGTACCCCGCCGGTGTGCCGCGGCCCCGGAACGCGGACGATCATATTTCGCTGACGATGCCGATGCGGCCCGGACGGCAGGTCTCGACATGGTTCCCGTTACCCCGACGCGGTGAGCCGGGCGGCGCGATCGCGCCGCACACCGTGCTCGCCGCACTACACGGCGGGTGAGGCCGGGACGGCCGGATCTCATGGGTGCATCCGGGCCCCCTTCACGACCTTGTCGACGAGTTTGCGGTCCGCGTGCAATGCCAGGCCGACCAGATCGAGGTCGGCGCGGGCGACAGCGCCGACCGCGGCCCGGTTGTCGCGATCGTTGCCGGTGGCGAAGAGGTCGCGGTGAATATCGAGAGGGCGAGTCCACGGTCGAGTGCCCGTGCGTGCGCGGTGCGCAGGACCTCCTCGGTACCGGCGAACACGAGAACCGGCTGACCGAACATCGGCAGGTACCCGGTGCCGTCCGCGTCGGTGTAGGGCGCGCCGATGAGGTCCGGATTCGCGGCGGCGATTCCGGCGCGATCAGCTACGAGTTGAACGGCCGGGAGCACGGATCGGTCGAGCACTGGGTGACGCTGCTGCCACCGCATGTGCCGCACGACGGCCGTGCCGCCGGGGAAGCGGGTTTCCGCAAACGCGTGCTCTATATCGAGGACACGCGGCTCTCGGGTATCGGCCGGGCGGTCGATACGCCGAGCACCAGGGACCCGATCCTGCGGGACCGGATCCACCGGCTGCACGAGACGCTGCGGTATCCCGGTGACGAGCTGGAAGCCGAGAGCCGTCTGACCTTCGTCCTCGAACGCCTGCAGAACAGACTGTGCCGCCGGCCCTCCGCGCCGCGGCCGCACCGCGACCCCGCACTGGCCCGCGAGCTGCGGATGCTGCTCGATGAACACTCGGTCGCCGGGATCACCCTGGCGCAGGCCGGCACGATTCTCTACGCCGATCCCGCGCATCTGGTCCGCGCGTTCTCCCGCGAGTTCGGCATCGCACCGCATCGGTACCTGATCGGCCGCCGGATAGATCTGGCCCGCCGCCTGTTGCTCGCGGGCCGCCGTCCGGCCGAGGTGGCGGTCGCGGCCGGATCCACGATCAATCCCACCTGAACCGGCATTTCAAGCGAATGCTCGGCGCGACACCGAAACAGTTCGCCTCCTCGCGCCCCGCCGGGGCACCACACCGATAGTCCGGAGGCGGTGGGCGGACCCGCGATCGGTCCGTCCGCTTCCGAGCCATGCGCCCGCTGCGCGGCAGCGGCCGCGGCCCCGTCCGTCTGTCGCGTCCTCCGGTGTTCCGGAGGCGGGCGCGCATCCCGCTCACCGGCTCGGCAGGCCTGCATACTGGACGTCATGTCGTGGTCCGGGCTCGTCGAAGCAGTACTCGGCCTGCAGGTGACGACGACCGCGGCGACCACCGTGTTCGTCGCCGTCACGGTGGTGGGTCTGGCGGCGCTGGTGATCCGCCGGCACGGTCGGTGGTGGCGTGCCGGGGTCGCCGTCGTGGTGGCGGTGGCCGTACTGTCGGTGGTGCTCGCCGCGGTGCTCATCGAGCAGGTCTGGCGACCGTTCCCCGACCCGCTGCCCCCCTCGGTCTACATCTGGTCGGGTCTGGCGGTGCTCGCGGTGGCGCTGGTCGTCGGCCGCGGATTCGTCCGGCGCCGGGATCGGTCGCGGCCGCTCGCCGCGACCGGACTGGTCGCGGCCGCCGTGGCGGTCGTACTCTGCGCCGCCGGGGGGATCAACGCGGTCTTCGACGCGTACCCGACGGTGCGGACCGCACTCGGTATGAACGACTACCGCACCGTGCCGTTCGATACGGCACTGGCGCCGCAGGCGGGGCCCGGCGGATCCCCGAGTCCGGCGGAGTGGGCGCCGTCCGCCGAGATGCCGGACACGGGCGCGGTGACCCGAGCCGCCGTTCCGGGTGCGGTGTCCCGGTTTCCCGCCCGTGAGGCGCGGATCTATCTGCCCCCGGCGTACTTCACCGATCCCCGCCCGGCGCTGCCGGTGCTGGTCCTGCTGGCAGGGCAGCCGGGCGGCACCGACGACTGGCTCGTCGGCGGCCGGCTGACCCGCATCATGGACGCCTATGCCGCCGACCACCGGGGGCTGACGCCGGTCGTCGTGCTCGCCGACGGAACCGGCGGGCGGTTGGCCAACCCGCTGTGTGCCGACTCGCGGCTCGGTAACGCCGCGACCTACCTGAGCGTGGACGTACCGAATTGGGTACGCACCCATCTGCAGGTGGACCCGGACCCCCGCGGATGGGCGGTGGGCGGGCTGTCCTACGGCGGCACCTGCGCACTGCAGCTCGCCACCACCCGTCCCGAGGTCTATCCCACCTTCCTCGACCTGTCGGGTCAGGCCGAACCGACCCTCGGCGATCGCAAGACCACGATCCGGGAGGCCTTCGGTGGCGACGCCGACGCCTTCGCCCGGAACAACCCCGCCGACCTGCTGGCCCGTAATCGCTACCCCGACTCGGCCGGTGCGTTCGTGGTGGGTCTCGGCGACACCGAATACCGCACCGCGATCGAGCGGCTCGCCGACGCCGCACGTACCGCCGGCATGGATGTCCACCTCACCGAACTGCCCGGCGGGCACAGTTTCGCCGTGTGGTCCGCCGGTCTGGAGAAGGAGCTGCCGTGGCTCGGCCACCGACTCGGTCTCGACGTATCGTGACGACCCGTGTCGTCGCGGGCCTCTCCCGCGCACCGGTATCCCTCGGGCTGCTAGCGGTGATCTGGGTCCTCGCCGTGGTCACCGGAGCCTGGGCGACGGGACCGTCGCACGAGCTCGCGTCGCATGTCTCGCTCGGCCTCCCGACCCTGGACGCAGGATACGTCTGGACCCTGTGGACCTCGGGGCTGTTCGCCTCCGGGCCGGGCGGTTATCTGCTGGCGAGTGTGTTCGTCCTGACTGTCGCGGTGCCGGTGGAACAGCGCATCGGCAGCCGGCGCTTCGCGATCGCGGTATTCGCCGCGCAGGGCGCGGGCGCCGCGCTGGCACTCGTCGCGGCGAAGCTCGCGTCGGCGGTGCCGAACTCGTGGGGTCTGGAACTGCACGGCCACCTGACGGCGGACCCGCTGCCCTGGGTCTTCGGGGCGCTGCTCGCCGCCAGCGCGGCGATGCACACCCTGTGGCGGCGGCGGATCCGCGCGCTGCTGCTGGTGATCCTGGTGACCACGGCGCTGTTCGCCGGCCACCTACCGGATGTGACGCGCCTGTGTGTCGCGCTGGCGGGCCTGCTCGTCGGACCGCTGCTCTTCGGTCGCGCCGCGCGCAGCCCGGTCCTGGGTGGAACGATCCGGGAGCGCCGCACACTCGTCGCGCTCGTCGTCGCGGCCAGTGTGCTCGGCCCGATATTCGCCGCGTTCTCCCCGCACGCCATCGGACCGCTGTCATCCCTGCGTGAGCTGTTCGACCAAGTGCCCTACAGCGCGCGGGAGCTCGTGGACGTCTGCGCCGACCCGGCCCTGCACGACGAGTGCCGCAAGGGCCGGCAGGCACTGCGCCTGTCCGGTATCGGGCCGCTGATCATGAACCTCCTGCCGTCACTGCTGCTGCTGGTCGGCGCCGAGGGATTGCGGCGCGGCCGGCGCGCGGCGTGGCTGCTCTCGGTCGGCGGGCATATCGTGCTCCTCGGCCTCGCCGTCGTCAGCCTGATCGTGCGGACCATCGAACAGGACGAGGCGCGCTGGGTGCTCTACGGCATCCATCGGCACAGCTCGGTGTACCGGGATTTCGCGCCGCTGCTCGCGTTGATCGCGGTCCTGGCACTGCTGCTGGCGACCCGGCGGCTCTTCGATGTGCGCGCGGCGCGCGGGACCTATCGCCGGGTCTGGCTGGGGACACTCGCGGCGGCGGTCACCGCGCTCGCGGTCTATGTGGCGCTCGGGACATTGCTCGCCGACGGCTTCGATCGCGATCCCGGGGCCGGGACTCTGCTGCGTGATGCCCCGTTGCGGCTGCTACCGCCGACCTACCTCCAACTCTTCGAACCGTCTGTCCTGCCGCTGACCCCGGCGGCGACACTGTTGTCCGAGTGGATCGGCGTGCTCGTCTGGATGACGCTGTGCCTGCTGATGCTGCGCAGTTTCGTCACGCCGCCGGCCGGATACGACCTCGGCGGTGAGCGCCGGGTGCGGGAGTTGTTGCACGACCCGGGCGGCGGTTCCCTGTCATGGATGACCACCTGGGCCGGCAACAGGTACTGGTTCAGCGCGGACGGTCGGCACGCGGTGGCCTACCGTGTGCATTCCGGTGTCGCGCTGACCACGACCGATCCGATCGGTGAGCGCCGGGGTCTGGCGGAGGCGACCGACGAGTTCGCGGCCTGGTGCCTCGGCAACGGGTGGACGCCGTGCTTCTATTCCGTCGGAGCCGATACCGCGGCCCTTGCCCGGGAGCGCGGCTGGAGCTGCCTGCAGGTGGCCGAGGAGACGCTCGTCGACCTGGCCGATCTGGCCTTCAAGGGTAAGAAGTTCCAGGATGTGCGGACCGCCCTGAATCGTGCGGGCAAGGAGGGGGTCGAGGCGAGGTGGACGACCTTCGCCCAGGCCTCACTGGCGGTGACCGAGCAGATCGTCGAGATCTCCGAGGAATGGGCCGCCGACAAGGGGCTACCCGAGATGGGTTTCACGCTGGGCGGCCTCGCCGAACTGCACGACCCGGAGGTCCGGTTGCTGCTGGCGGTCGACCGCGACGACCATGTGCACGCCGTGACCTCGTGGCTGCCGGTGTACCGGGACGGTACCCTCGTCGGTCTCACCCTCGATTTCATGCGGCGCCGCTCCGACGGGTTCCGCGCGGCGATGGAGTTCCTCATCGCCTCGGCGGCGTTGTCCGCTCGGGAACAGGGGCTCGAGTTCCTCAGCCTCTCCGGAGCCCCGCTGGCCGCGGCCGAGACCAGCGAGCCCGACCTCGACCGGGGCGCGCTCGACAGTTTGCTCGAGTTGCTGGGCCGCACCCTGGAACCGGTCTACGGCTTCCGGTCGCTGCTCGCCTTCAAGGCGAAGTTCCAGCCGCGGCACCGGCCCATGTACATGGTGTTCCCCGATGCGGCGGCGCTGCCGACCATCGGTATCGCGGTCGGCCGGGCGTACCTACCGCATCTGTCGCTGGAGCAGAGCGGGCAGTTGCTGACCCACCTGCTCCGCCGCTGACCCCGGGAGACGGATCGGCGGTCAGCGGCGCAGAGGCGTCTCCTCTCCCAGCCGCGCGAGCTTGTCCGGGTTCCGGACCGCGTAGAGCCCGGTGATGAGGCCCTCGTCGATGCGGAGCGCGACGACGGTGTCGATCCTGCCGTCGAGTTCGACGATCAGGGCCGGATGACCGTTGACCCGGGCCGGACGCAGGACCGCGGCACCCGCGATCCGGCCGAGAACCTCGATGACCGTTCCGGCGCCCAGTACCGGCGTCGTCGCCGCCCGCACGACTCCGCCCCCGTCGGTCAGCAGTACCACGTCGGGGGCCAGGATATCGAGCAGGCGCCGCAGGTCGCCCGTGTCCACCGCCCGGTGGAAGGCGGTGAGGGCGGCGCGGGTCTCGGCCGCCGAGACCGCGCCGCGCGGTCGCCGCGCCGCGATATGGGAGCGGGCGCGGTAGGCGATCTGGCGGACCGCCGTCGGGGTCCGGTCGACGGCCTCGCCGATCTCCGCGTAGTCCAGGCCGAACACCTCACGCAGCACGAATACCGCACGTTCGACGGGGGCGAGCGTTTCCAGCACCAGCAGCATCGCCATCGATACGCTGTCGGCGAGTTCGATGTCCTCGGCCACATCGGGTGCCGTCAGCAGCGGCTCCGGAAGCCACGGGCCGATATAGGACTCCCGGCGGCGGCCGAGCGTACGCAGCCGATCCAGCGCCTGCCGCGTGGTGATCCGCACCAGGTAGGCACGGTGGTCCCGAACCGTGCCGAGGTCGACGCCCGACCACCGCAGCCAGGTCTCCTGGAGCACGTCCTCGGCGTCGGCGGCCGAGCCGAGCATTTCGTAGGCGACGGTGAACAGCAGGTTGCGGTGGGCCACGAAGAGTTCCGTGGCGGGGTCGGGGCCCGCGGCAGCGGCATCCTTCCCGGCCGGGGTCTGCGGTGAACCGTCCATGGGTGGCTCCTGCTTCCTCTCGACAGTGTCACCATCAGACGCCGCTCCCGGCGGCGCCGTAACACCGCGCGGCAGTGGTTCACATCACACCCCGGGTTGTGACGACCGTGCGGATCGACCTCGTCGCCGCGTGGCGCGAGGCCACGGTGTTCACCGCGGCCGACCGGCTGGGCGTGATCCTGCGCCGGAAAGGCGGTTTCCTGGAGGCCGGCACGGTCGCGACCAGGACGAAACCGATCGGGCGCCTGGTCCCGTCGCAGCCCGGGCTACCGGGGACCGAGCCGCGACGCCGCCACCTCGAGCACCAATTTCCCTGTAGTAGAGCCTGATTCGATGCGCCGGTGCGCTTCGGCAGCCCGGTCCAGCGGGAGGGCGGCCGTCCGCACGATCAGTTCCCCCGCGGTCACCGCGCCGACCGCACGCCGCAGCGCGGCACCGGTTTCCGCGGGATGGGCGGCGGCGAAGGCGGCCAGGTTGAACCCGGAGACCGTCTTGTTCGTGAACCACAGCTCGTTGGCGGACAGACCCACATCGGCGGCGCCGGAAGCATTGCCCATCACCACCATCCGGCCCATCGGCGCGAGCCGGTCCAGGCTCGCGCGGCGGGTGGCGCCGCCCACCATATCGACGACGATATCGAATTCGCCCGCGGCGGCGAGCTCGTCGCGCAGGATCACCTCGTCGTAGCCGAACTGCGCGGCGATCTCCCTCTTGCCGGGGCTGCCGACCGTGCCGACCACCCGGCCCGCGCCGAGGAGCTGCGCGGCCCGGCCGAGTTGGCTGCCCACTCCCCCGGCCGCCGCGTGCACCAGAACGCGCTCGCCCGGCTCGATCCGCGCGACCCGGTCCAGCACCAGGAACGCGGTCGTACTGTTGGACGGCACGGCCGCGGCCACGTCCGGGCCCAGCCGCGTCTCGTCGAACGGGACGACCAGATCGGCGTCGGTCACCACCACCTCGGCGTACCCGCCACTGTCCACGATGGTCAGGGCGACGACCGGATCGCCCACCGCCAGGCCCGTCACTCCCGGCCCCAGCGCGCGGATCCGGCCGGAGACCTCGATCCCGGGCACGAAGGGCAGCGCGACATCCACCACGCCCTGCCGGTACAGGATCTCGGCGAAGTTCGCTCCGGCGTAGGCCACCTCGACGGCCACCTGCCCGGGTCCGGGCTCCGGGACGGCGACGGCCGTCTGCCGCAACACCTCGGCCGGGCCGAACTCCGGGATGATCACTGCCCGCATCTGCTCATTGCTCATGACAGTGATCCTGCGTGCTCGGCGAAGCGACGGGCAGTGTCAGTTCATGGTGGGTGTGACACCACCAGGCTGGGAACGCATCAACTCGTCGAGCCGGTCGCCGGTGCCGGTCCCGGCGACCGGGTTGTGCAGGATCAGGTGGTGGCCCGGGAATTCGGGCAGCGGGAAGAGGGTGGCCTCGAAGGTCAGTGTCCCGGCTTCGGGATGTGCGACGGCCTTGATGGCGGTGGTGTGTTCGGCCGCGTCGTGGCGTGCCCACAGTTCGGCGAATTCCGGGCTGACCAGAGCCAGATCCCCGGCGAGGCGGTCCAACTCCGGGTCGTCGGGATAACGCGCCGAGTCGGCCCGGAAACCCGCTACGGCTTCGGGCGCGATGCGCTCCCAGTACTGGTTCAGCACCCGGAAACGCGCATTGGTGAAGAAGGAGACCAGGCAGTTGTGGTCGGTGTCCCCGTAGCCGAACACCACCCGTGCCGCGTCGTTCACCGCGGTGAAGTTCCAGTGCCGGTCCCGGATGTACGCCGGCCGGGGTGCCCAGGTCGCGAGCAATCGTTGCAGCTGCGGCGAGGGCGGGATCGAGGCGGCGGCCTGTCGTTGCGGCGGCTCGAGTCCGGCCAGGCGGTACAGATGGGCGCGCTCGATCTCGTCGAGCCGCAATGCTCGCGCCACCGCGTCCAGTACATCGTCGGAGACCTTGATATCGCGACCCTGTTCCAGCCACGTGTACCAGGACACCCCCACGCCGGCCAGCACCGCGACCTCTTCCCGGCGCAACCCCGGTGTCCGGCGCCGTCCCGTATCGGGCAGCCCCGCCGCGGTGGGGGTCAGCCGTTCGCGGCGACTGCGCAGGAACTCGCGGAGTTCGGCCCGCCGCCGATCACGTGCGGCCGGGCGCCGCGGCCGGTCATCGGTGCTCACGTCTCCACGATAGATCGGGCCGCAGTGGGGGCGGTGACACTGTCCCAGGCGTGCATCGCATGGTCCACCACCCGCTGAGCGTCCGCGCGCGAACAGCCGTCGCGGGTCCGGATCGCCAGACCGTGCAGGACGGTCAGATAGAACGAGGCCACGGCATCGATATCCGCTCCGGCCGGGATATCGCCGTCGGTGCGCCCACGCTCGAGCCGGGCGAGGAGTTCGGCACGATCCCGGGCCCGTAGTTCCGCGAGCATGTCCCGAACGTGGACGTTGTCCGGGGTGACGTTGGTGGCCGCGAGTACCACCATGCAGCCCAGCGGCGTCGCCGGGTCGAGGTTGGCGTCCACCCGTTGCCGCAGCATCGCCTCGACCGCTTCCCGGGCCGTGCGCAGCCGGTCCATGGGGCGCGGGGTGGCGCTCCCATAGAGCGCGACGGCCTCGCGGAACAACTCCTCTTTGGAGCCGAAGGCGGTGTAGAGGCTGCGCGCGCCGATACCCATGGCAGCGGTGAGGTCGCTGATCGATACGCCCTCGTGGTGACGGGCGGGAGCCGGGGCATCGGCGCCGCGATCGCACAGCGACTGGCCGCCGACGGCGCGGATATCGCGCTGACCTACAACACTGCGGCCGGACCCGCCGACGAGGTGGCCGCGCGGATCCGCGAGACCGGCCGGCGCGCGCTGGCCGTGCCGACGCCCGCCGCCGACCCGGCGGCGGTCCCCGCGGCGGTGGACCGCACCGTGGCCGAGTTCGGGAGGCTCGACATCGTGGTCAACAACGCGGGCATCTTTCCCTACGGCACCATCGACGAACTGACCATGGAACAGTTCGACGAGACGATGAACCTGCATGTCCGCGCCGTATTCGCCGCCGCGCGGGCGGCGAGCCCCCATCTGGGCGAGGGCGGCCGCATCATCAGCATCGGAAGCAACCTCGCCGGACGGGCCACCCGCCCGGGCCTGAGCCTGTACTCGATGAGCAAAGCGGCGCTCATCGGCTTCAGCAAAGGTCTCGCGCGCGATCTGGGGCCGCGCGGGATAACGGTCAATGTCGTGCAACCGGGTTCCACCGATACCGATATGAACCCGGCCGACAGCGCGCCCGCCGATGCGCAGCGCGCGGCCACCGCCCTCGGCCGGTACGCCGCGGCGACCGAAATCGCCGCCGCGGTCGCCTATCTGGCCGGCGACGGCGGCGATTTCGTCACCGGGAGCACGCTCACGGTCGATGGCGGGGCCAACGCCTAGCGGCGCCGGCGACGCGACCTCTACACGTCGGCGTCCGTCTGTTCCTCGATTCGGCCGAGCGCCTGATAGATCTCGCTCTCCAAGGCGAGCAGTTCGATATCGCCCTTGCGCCGCGGCCGCGGCACATCGATGGAGAACTCGCGGTACACCCGGCCCGGCCGCGGCGACAACAGGATCACGCGGTCGGCCAGGTACACCGCCTCCCCCACATCGTGGGTGACGAAGACGACCGTCCGGCGGCGGCTCTCCCACAGCGCCAGCAGATCCCGTTGCAACTGGATCCGGGTGAGGTGATCGACGGCGCCGAACGGTTCGTCCATGAGCAGGACCGCGGGTTCGGTCGCCAGTGTCCGGGCGATCCCGGCCCGCTGCCGCATACCACCGGACAGCTGGTGCGGATACTTGCGTTCGAAACCGGCCAGCCCGACCTGGGCCAGGTACTCCGCGGCGGCCGCGCGCCGCTGCGCGCGGGACACCCCACGGAACTCCAGGCCGAGTTCGACATTGCGGGCCACGGTGCGCCAGGGATACAGCGACGCGTCCTGGAACACCACACCGATCCGGCGGTTCGTCCCGGCGACCGGCTCGCCCTCGAACAGCACCTCGCCCTCGGTCGTGTCCTGGAGCCCGGACAGGATGTCGAGCAGTGTGCTCTTACCGCAACCGCTGGGGCCCAGAAGGACGACGAACTCGCCTTCGCCGATGGTCAGGTCGATCCCGTCGAGCGCCCGGACCGGCGGGTCGGTGGGGAATTCTTTGCCCACACCACGTACTCGGAAGGTTGTCACGGACATACCTCGCTGATCGTGTCGTGCTGTCGCGGGGTCAGCGCGCCGGCCGCGGGTAGGTGAAATCCTTCACGTACTCCTGCGGGATGAACTGGGTATCGATGTACTTGTCGGCGTCGTAGCGCACGTCCTGCAGACCCATTTCGATCTCGATGTCCTGGGTGTCGCGGATCGCCACCGGATCCACGGCCGGGTTGTTGTCCCAGATATCGTCTTCCTGCCGCAGGGCCAGTTCCACGGCCTTCGGATCAATGGTGCCGAGCTTGGATTTCAGCCACGGAAGGTACTCGTCGTAGTGCTCTTTCGCGTAGGTGTAGGCCTTGAAGTAGGCGCGCAGGCTCCGGCGCAGCAGGTCCGGATCGTTGTCGATCACGTCTTTTCCGGCGATGAGTACGCCGGTGTGATAGGTCGGCAGATAGTCCCAGCCGCGGGCCAGGGTCACCGATTTGCCCTGGAGTTCACCCAGCGCGGGGAAGGGCTGGTGGATGATGGTCGCGTCCACCTGACCACTGGTGAGAGTGCCGTAGGCCTGCTCGTTCACACCGTTGGCGACGAAGCTCACCTCGTCGGGATCGACACCATTGGCCGTGAGGATCTTGCGCGTGTAGGTCTCCATACTGCTACCGGCCGTGGCGATCCCGATGGTCTTGCCGCGCAGATCGGCGAACGATGTGATCCCGCGGCGCGCGATGAGGAAGAACGGCCCCTTGCTGCGGAACGCCGAACTGATGATCTCGATCGGTGCACCCTTCTCGGCCGCGCGCAGATAGTTGCTGGTCGGGCCGAAAGCGAAGGTCAACTCACCGGTCGCGACACCGGTCACCGCGTCCTGGACCTGGGTGAATTTCACATCGAGGTTCTCGGCGTCGAAGAAACCCTTCTCGACACCGAAGCGGATCGGCAACTGCGTGTAGGAGGTGCTGTCCTGCAGGGTCAGCACGCTGCGGCCGTCGGCGGCGGAACCTCCCTCACCCGCCAGCGATTCGACGGTACCGGAGCAACCGGTCGCGGCCAGGACAAGCGCCACCGCGCCGGCGAGAAGGGCCAGAGATCTCTTCTTGAACACAGTCGTTCCTTCGCTATGGGAGTCGGCGATGCCGGAGGTCAGGTGTACTTCCAGCGGAGAAGGACTTTCTTCTCCAGCAGATTCACGGCCGCGATGATGAGCACCGAGAAGACCGTGATGGACAGGACCAGCGCGAACAGGGTCGCGGTGTCGTAGACGCCGATAGCGCGATTGAGCATATTGCCCAGTCCCGCCTTGGAGGCGATGATTTCCGCGAACAGGGCCGCCACCAGCGCCGTGCCCGCCTCGATCCGCAGCGCCGCGACAATGCTGGGCGACGCGGACGGCAGGATCACCTTCACGATCGTCTGCCACCGGGAGGCCCCGTTGGCCCGGGCGACCTTGAGATGGCTCTCCTGGACCTGCTTGATTCCGGCGATCGTATTGAACACGAACAGGAAGTAGCCGAAGAGGAAGACGATCACGATCTTGTGGTTGACGCCCACGCCCAGATACAGGGTGAGCAGCGGGATGATGGTGACCTTCGGGACGGCCATGGCGCCACCGATGAACGGGTTGAGGAACCGCTCGGCGATCCGCGAAAGGCCCATATAGATCCCGGTCGCGACACCGAACACGGACGCAAGGGCCGTCCCGACGACCGCCTCGTACAGGGTGATCAGCAGATTGCCGAAGAGATGCTCCTCGGTGACGAGCCTCGGAAACACCCCGAGCACCTGCGTCGGTGAAGCCAGATAGATCGATTCCACCCGTCCCGAATCCACCAGCCACTGCAGGATCGCCAGCACCACGGCGACGACCGCGAGCTGGCCGGCGACGACGGCGAGATTCCGCGGGGACACCGCCGCCCGCAGCCGCGTGCCCGCGGACTGCTTCCGGGTCCGCACCGGGGCCGGGCGTACGACTATTGCCTCGGCTTGGTCGAGAGCCACCGTCATGGTCCTTTCAGTTCGGTTCCGACAGGAGCGGACGCCGGTTGTCGTGCCGGTTGCCCGGGCGTTCGAGACCCAGATGATCGCGGAATGTCGTGCCCGCGTATTCGGTGCGGAACAGGCCGCGCCGTTGCAGTTCGGGCACCACCAGTTCGGTGAACGCCTGCACCGAGCCCGGCACGAAATCGGGAAAGATATTGAACCCGTCGGCCGCGCCCTCCTCGAACCACCGCTGGATGTGGTCCGCCACTTCGACGGGGTTTCCGACCACGGTCCGCGAGCCGACGGTGATGCCGTTGATCAGGTCGAAATAGGTGATCGGCGGCGCGCCCGCGACGGTGCGCCGGGTCGTCTCGGTGATGCCGGCGAAGACCTTGCGGCCCGCGGGAGCCGAGGAATCGAACACCTCCCGGGACACCGGGTCGTCGATGCCGTATCCGGTCACGTCCACCCCGAGTACCTGGGAGACCGAGGCCAGATTGCGTTTCAAGCCCTGCCCGAGACCGCCGAAACGCACCGAATCGACGGTTTCGTGGGCGGGATCCAGCGGTACCAGCGAATTCAGCCGGTCATAGATCCGCACCGCCTCCGTGGTGGTGGGGGCCACCACCACGCTCAGCCCGGGCAGGATCTGGATCTCGTCGGCGGTGCGGCCGTACCGGGCCGCGCGCGCCTTCACATCGGCGTAGTACTCCTTGGCCGACTCCAGATCGGGCTGGCCGGCGAAGATCACATCGGCTTCCCGGGCGCCCAGTTCCCGCGATCGATCCGATGTGCCCGCGTGCAACAGGATCACCTGGCCCTGCGGGGGCCGCGCCACGTTCAGCGGTCCCTTGACCGAGAAGTGTTCTCCCACATGGTCGATGGTGTGCAGTTTGGTCTGGTCGATATAGCGCCCACCGGTCTTGTCCCGGGTGAACGCGTCGTCCTCCCAGCTGTCCCACAGCGCGCGCACCACATCCACGAACTCGTCGGCCCAGTCGTAGCGCTTCTCGGTGTCCCAATGGCCGTCCCGGCTGAAGTTGTACGCCGCGGCGCCGTCGGCGCCGGTCACCAGGTTCCATGCCGCCCGGCCCCGGCTGAGATGGTCCAGCGAGGCGGTGAGCCGGGCGACGGTGTAGGGGTCGTAGTAGGTCGGGTTCGCGGTGACCGCGATACCGATATGGGAGGTCGCGGCCGCGAGGGCGGAGGCGACGGTGAACGGTTCCATCCGCGACATCTGGGCCGGGTTGGTCTTGGCCAGTGCGGGATCGGTGGCCAGCCGGTCCCCGAGGAACAGGAAATCGAATTTCGCCGCCTCCACCAGCCGGGTCACCTCCTGGATGAAGCCGATGTCGAAGGCGCCGTCGGCCCGGGCGCCGGGATAGCGCCAGCCGGCGGTATGGGTGCCGGTGGCCCAGAACATGAGCCCCAGATGCAGTTCTCTGCGTGTGCCGGACATGGTCATCGCCCTCCCGCTCGGGTGTTCTCGTGGGCCCAGCGGTTGTCCGGCCGGTCCAGGCCGAGGTGTTCGCGCAGGGTCCGGCCGGTGTACTCGGTACGGAACAATCCGCGCCGTTGCAGTTCGGGGACCACGAGACGGACGAAGGTCTCGAACTGTTCGGTGAGGTAGGCGGACTGGATATTGAAGCCGTCGGAGGCGCCCGATTCGAACCACGCCTGGATGTAGTCGGCGATATCGGCCGGACCGCCCACCACCACGTGACCGCCCACGATATGGGTGTTGAGCAGATCCCGGACAGTCAGCGGATCCGTGCCGCCCACCGTGCGGCCGGTCCGAGCCGCGGTGGTGTTCAACAGCGCCCGGCCGGCGGGAGCGAATCGCGCGGCAGTCGCGTCGTCCAGCGGATCGGTGAGTTCCCGCGCGGTGAGGTCGACACCCACCCGCTGCGACAGCGCCCCCAGATTCCGCAGACCCGGTCCCTGCGCCTCGCGGGACGCGGCGCTGCCCACGCCCCACTGTCCGGGATCGCGGCCGCCGTAGCGGAAATCGTCGTCCAGCACGAGCAACTCGTTGAGCCGGTCGTAGAGCGCACGGGCGGCCTGCCGCGTCTCGGCGACGATCGGAGTGAGACCGGGCAGGATCGCGATCGACGACCGCGCCCGGCCGAATCCCGCCGCACGCTGCCGGATCTCCTCGGCGTAGGCCTTGCCCTGCTCGATCGTCGCGGCGGCGGCGAAGAGGACATCCGCCTCGCGCGCACCGAGATCACGCGAACGGTCGGAGGTACCCGCGTGCAGGACCACCAGCTGGCCCTGCGGCGGCCGCGCCATGTTCAGCGGGCCCCGGATCCGGAAGGACCGCCCTCGGTGGTTCACCGGGTGGATTCGGTCGGCGACCACGAATTCGCCGGTTTCCGCATTGCGGACGAAGGCGTCGTCCTCCCAGCTGTCCCACAGGTTCCGTACCACGCTGACGAATTCGTCGGCCCGGTCGTACCGCACCGAGGCGTCGCCGTGTTCGGTCCGGGTGTAATTGGCCGCGGCCCGATGGTCGGCGCCGGTCACGATATTCCACGAGGCCCGGCCCGCCGAGATGTGATCGAGCGAGGCGGTCAGCCGAGCCAGATTGAACGGTTCGTAGTAGGTCGGATTCGCGGTGACCACCAGGCCGATCCGGCTCGTCGCCGTGGCGATATAGCTCGCCGCCGTGAACGGTTCGATCCGCGCGAGCACCGAGGTGTTGGTGAATTCGTACTCCGGCCCGGTGGCGAGCCGGTCGCCGAAGAAGAAGAAATCGAATTTCGCGGCCTCCGCGAGCTGCGCCAGCTCGACGAGGTATCCGCCGTCGAAACCCCGGTCGTGCACGGCCTCGGGCAGGCGCCAGCCCGCCGGATGGGTACCGTTGGACCAGTACATATAACCGAGATGCAGGTGCCGGTCGGCGCCGGATTCGTCGGACATATCCGCCTCTGCGTGGATCGAAGTCTGCGTGGATCGAAGGGTGAACAGTGCTCAGGTCCGCGTCGCGGTACCGGTGACCTGCCCGGGCGCGCCGCTGAGGTCGCCGGCGAACAGCGCGGTGAGTTCGGCGAATTCGGCGGGCGTGGGGCGCCAGCGGGAGGCCGCGAGATTGTCGTCGAGCTGGTCCGGTTCGGTCACCCCGGCGATCACACTGGACACCGGGTCGTGGGCGAGCAGCCAGCCGAAGGCCAGCGCGGTCGGCGTGACCCCGCGGGCCCGGGCGAACTCGGTGTATCGCTCCAGCGCTGCCCACGGCGCGGCATCGAGCAGATGCTTCTTGAGGTTGGTGATCTTGCGGCCGGCCGGGACGGAATCACGCCGGTACTTGCCGGTGAGCAGTCCGTTCTGCAGCGGGAAGTACGGAAAGAAACCCAACCCGTACTTGCCGAGCGCGGGCAGCAGCTCCTTGGCCGGCTCCCGCCACAGCAGGTTGTACTCGTTGGTCGCCGAGATGAACCGGGTGTGCCCGTGGAGCCGGGCGAGGTATTCGGCGTCGGCCACCTGCCAGCCGGCGAAATTCGAGGTGCCGAGGTAGCGGACCTTGCCCTCCCGCACCAGATCGTCGAGGACCGAGAGGGTCTCCTCGATCGGGGTGACCGGGTCGGGGGTGTGGATCTGGTAGAGGTCGATCCAGTCTGTCCGCAGGCGGCGCAGCGACGCCTCCACCGCCAGCCGGATATACCGGCGCGAACCGCGTACTCCCCAGTCCGGGCCGTTGAGGCCGGACAGCCCGATACCGAACTTCGTACCGATGACCACCCGGTCACGCCGGTTGCCCAGCGCCGCGCCCAGCATGGCCTCGCTCTGGCCCGGCCGATCGCCGTAGACATCGGCGACATCGAAATAGGTGACTCCCAGCTCGACCGCCCGGCCGACGATCCGATCGACCGCCTCCTGCGTGTCGGCGATCATCCCGGTCCGGCCGAAGGTGCTCGCCCCGACCCCGACCTCCGACACCACCAGTCCCGAACGACCGACGCTGCGGAATCCCTCCGGCAGTGCGCTGCGCACCGGCGCGCCGGACAGAGGGGTACTGGTGACGGCTGTGGTCATGGTCTTCTTTCCCACGATCCGGAGCGCGGGCCCGGCGGCCCGAGAACTGGCCCGGAACTGACTTTTCGAACACCGTCACGCTAGGAGCGCAGACAACGTCGAGCAACAGATCTCGTTCCACAAAGCGGAATAGTTGACGGAGGCGAGAATTCGTGCTTTCGCAGGTAGATGTCACAAAAATCCGATTTCGCTTGCCTCCGACCCACAGCGACAGCGGCTAGTATTCCGATAATCGGAATTATGGCCCCTCCCTTTCAGGGTGGCCGACCGGAAAGGACACCACGTGGCGGTCAATCAGTCCGGGCTGCAGACGGTCTCTCGCGCGCTCGCGGTGCTGCGGTGTTTCCAAGGGGATGCCGAGTTGGGCGTCACCGAGATCGCCCGGGCGCAGAACCTGCCGATGAGCACCACACATCGGTTGCTGCAGGCGCTGCTCGAATCCGAGTTCGTCGAACAGGACGAGCGGACAGGTCGATACCGGCTCGGCGTCGCGCTGGCCGAGTACGGCCAGCTCGCCTATCGCCGTCACCTGGTCTACCTCGCCGAACCTCATATCGAGCAACTCGCCGCCGAGACCGGGACCGCCGTCTCGCTGGCCACCCGGCACGGCGGCGACGCCATCAACCTGGTGTTCACCCGCTGGCGCGAGGCCCACGGGCACAACCTCTCCGAGGTCCGCTTCCCCCTGCACGCGAGCGCCATCGGCAAGGCACTGCTCGCCTGGTCGCCGGTGACGCGGGCGGAACTCGAGGCACTTCCCTACCATCAGGGCACCGACCGCACGCCCGCCGACGCGGAGTCACTCACCGCCGAACTCGAGCTCGCCCGGAGAACCGGGTACACGATCAACGACGAGCAGACCGAATGGGGCTATCGCATCATCGGGGTCCCGGTCCTGGATCGGACCGGGACCGCGCGGTTCGCCCTCGGTATGCGGGGCACCACTCGACTCATGATCCCGGAGCGGATTCCGTTCCTCGCCGATCTCGCGCGGGTGACCGCCACCGCCATCGCCGCCACCCTGTTCCGCGACGCGGCGCCGACGCACTGACGCGTCACGACAGTCCGGACCGCCCCACGGCGGTCGGGCGTAGGCGTCCGGCCACCGTCGACCGACAGCCGCCTACCGGCGCGACAGGTGTCCGTGGGAGAGGCGAGGTCGGGGCGAACGCCGCGCTCGCCGGTCGGATCGGTCCGGGATATCGGACTTCGGTCACTGTTCCATGAACATGTGCCGCGCGAGAGCGGGCAGGGCCTTCATCCCACGGCGCCACCGGAAACCTCCACTCCCAGAGAAGATCCGGACCCGCGGGGCAGGCACGATGTCCGTCGCAGGCCCCTCAGCCGACGATCAACGGCGCGATATAGGTCCGGGCGAATTCGGCCAGCCGCTCCTCGGATTCGAGGTCCAGCGCGCTGACCGGCTGCAGGATCAGGGAGTGGACCACCCGGCTCGCGATCTCGACCCGGGTCGTGAGATCCGGGATCTCGGGGAGCCCCCGCTGCCGCATCGCCTCGGCGAGCAGTGTGGTGGCCACACCGACGGCCATGGTGAAGAAGGGCCCGCCCTCGGTGGTCACCTGGGGCAGCAACCGGCCGGGTTCGAGTGCCAGCACCCGCTTGATCATGCCGTGGGTTCGCCAGCGCGTGATCACCATGACGAACATGTCGGCGACAATGGCCTCCGGGCCGGCGTGTCGCGCGGGAATGCCCTCGAGTTCGGCGAGCAGAGCACCCACCTCGCGGGCGCTCACCGCGCGGACGAGATCGTCGCGCGAACCGATCCGCCGATAGATGGTGCCGCGATCGACCTCCGCCTGCCGCGCGACATCGCCGATGGTCGTCTTCTTCACCCCGAACGTCTCGAACTGCACGCGCGCGGCATCGAGGATGCGGGTTTCGATACCGTCGGCATCGGACCGGTTTTGCGAGGTAGAGGCAGGGGCGGACACAGGACAACGCTAGCAGCGATCCCTATTTCTGCAACAATCGGAAAGAATTTGTTGCGACAACATTGCAAGGCTATCTGTTGCATTGTACGGTCGTCGTATGGCTGACGACAGTGCCACCACGAGCACCTACCGGGACGAAGCCCACGCGATCCACGCCCGCGATGTGAGCTTCGACTTCTCGACGGTTCCCATGCACTACATCCCCGGAGAGGTGCTGGCGACCCACGTGACCAACGTGATGCACCTTGTCCTGCCGGAGGGCGAGCGGGCCATGGCCGCCTGCCTGGCCGAAGCGCTCCCCTCGATCGACGACGAACGCCTCCGCGAAGAGGTGACCGGGTTCATCGGCCAGGAGTCGATGCACGCCAGCAGCCACGAGGGCGCCCGCAAGCATCTGCAGTCCATCGGGCTCGATGTCGACTCCTATGTCGAGAAGATCGCCTGGCTGGTCGACCGGGTACTGGGCGAGCACGGCCTGAGCGGCCGGGCCGAAGAGGAATGGCTCAAGGAGCGGCTGGGACTGTTCGCGGGAATGGAACACTTCACCGCGGTGATCGGCGAATGGCTGCTCGAATCGGAGGTGCTCGAGGAACTCGGTATGCACCCGACGATGCTCGATCTGGTGCGCTGGCACGGCGCGGAGGAGGTCGAACACCGCAGCGTGGTCTTCGACGCCTATATGCACGTCGACGGCGGATACGCCCGGCGCGTACGCACGGGCCTGCTCGCCGGCGGGCTGCTGCTGCCGCTGTTCGTGATCTCCACGGCCTACCTGTACCGGAAGGATCCGAGCCCGGCCAAGGGGCGGTTCTGGGGTCAGCAGTTCGTCAGCGCCACCCTGCGCGGCGTGATTCCGAGCTTCACGACGTTCTTCACCGAGATGCCGCGGTACCTGCGGCCGAGTTTCCATCCCTCCCAGCTCGGGTCCATGGACAATGCCCTGCGCTATCTGGCGCACTCCCCCGCGGCGCGCTCGTGACCACCGCGCATCCCGCGCCGCCGAGTCTGCGGATACTCGGCCTGGCGGTGGACGTGTACAAGAAGGTCTTCACCAATCCCGCGCTCTCGCCCCCGAACCCGGTGCGCCGCACCGGCTTCGACCTCGATGTCGTCGTGGACGCGGTCCGGCGGGAGGCCCGCGATGTGGTCTCGCTGACCCTGCTCCGGGCAGCGGGGCAGCAGTTGCCGTCGTGGCGGCCCGGCTCCCATATCGATGTCTTCCTGCCGTCGGGGCGGCAACGCCAGTACTCGCTGTGCGGCGACCCCGCCGACCGTGACCGCTACCGGATCGCGGTGCGCCGGATACCGGAGGGCGGCGGCGGCTCGCTCGAGGTCCACGACCTGCGACCCGGTGACGCCCTGCGGATCCGCGGACCCCGCAATGCGTTCACCTTCGTCGATTCCGCGCCGTCCTACCTCTTCCTCGCCGCCGGTATCGGCATCACGCCCATCCTGCCGATGGCGCGGGCGGCCGGGGACCGCGGGCGACTGATCTATCTCGGCCGCTCCCGGGAAACCATGCCGTTTCTCGGCGAACTGCCGGCCGGCAGCGATATCCGTCCCGACGACGAGACCGGCCCACCCGATGTCCCGGCGCTCCTGGCGACCGCGGCGCCCGGTGCCGCGGTGTACGTGTGCGGACCGCCGCCGGTCCTCGAAGCCGCCCAGCGTTCCCTGTTCGCGCTGAATCCGGCCGGATCGCTGCATACCGAACGGTTCTCGGCACCACCGGTGCGCGACGGCCGCGAATTCGATCTCACCCTCGCCAGGTCCGGGCGTCACATCCGGGTCGGCGCCACCGAAACGACGCTCGACGCCATCCGCCGGGTCGAGCCCGATGTCGTCTACTCCTGCCGCCAGGGATTCTGCGGCACCTGCAAGATCGGCGTCGCGGCCGGTGCGGTCGATCACCGCGACCGTTTGCTGAGCGACAGCGAACGCGCCGGCCACATGCTCACCTGCGTCTCCCGGTCGGCCGGTGGGCCGCTGGTACTCGATCTCTGATCCCGAAAGGCTCACAGTCCCATGAGCGCACGATTCGCCCTGTCCCCGTCCGACGACGCCTTCCTGGACACCGCCGCCCACCGCTACACCCATATCGTCGATATCCCGGCCCCGGCGCCGCAGGTGTGGGACACACTGGTCGCCGACGACGCGCTGGTGTCGTGGTCACCGGTCGTCACGGCGGCGACGTGGACTTCACCGCGGCCGTTCGGTGTCGGCACCACCCGTGATGTCACACTCGGCGGCCTGATCCGGTTGGAGGAACGTTTCTACCGGTGGGACGAGGGTTCCCGGATGACCTTCACCGTGGACGCCGCCTCGGTGCCCGGGCTGAACCGGTTCGCCGAGGACATCACGCTGCTTCCGCTGCCCACAGGCACCAGGATCACCTGGACCTTCGCCCTCGAGGGCAGGGCGGTACTCCGTCCGCTGCTGGCCGCGGCGAGCCCGGTGAACCGTGTGGTCACCAAGACCATCGCCACCGGCACCGGTCGCCGTGTCCGTACCGAGACGGTGGGGGCGCGATGAACGACAGCACACCCGAACACCACAGCGTCGTCGTACTCGGCGCCGGATTCGGCGGAATCGGGCTGGCGATCAAATTGCGCGAAGCCGGTTTCGACGATTTGGTGGTGCTCGAACGCGCCGACGATCTCGGCGGAACATGGCAGGCCAACACCTATCCCGGCTGCGCCTGCGATGTCCCGTCCCAGCTCTACAGCTACTCGTTCGCGCCCAACCCGGACTGGTCGCGCACCTACGGTAAGCAGCGCGAGATCCTCGAATACCTGCGCCGGGTCGCCACCGAACACGATGTGCTGCGCCATATCCGGCTGGGCACCGAACTGACCGAGGCCCGCTGGGACGAGACGGCGCACCGGTGGCGGATCCGGACCTCGCGCGGCGCGCTCACCGCCGATTTCTTCATCTCGGCCGCCGGAGTCTTCGCCGAGGCGAAGTACCCCGAGCTTCCCGGGATCGACACCTTCGAGGGCACCGCGTTCCATTCGCTGCACTGGGACCACGCGCACGACCTCACCGGGGAACGGGTCGCGGTGATCGGCACCGGCGCTTCCGCGGTGCAGTTCGTCCCCGAGATCGCGCCACGAGTGGCCGAGCTGACAGTGTTCCAGCGGTCCGCGCCGTGGATCGTGCCACGGCTGGACCGCCCGACACTGGGCCTCGAGCGCACCCTGCTGCGCCGCGTCCCACTCGCGCAGAAAGCGATCCGCGGCACCTGGTACACCCTGATCGAAGGGTTCGGGCTGGTCGGGTTCGTCGACAATCGCTTCCGTCATCCGTACGAGATGCTCGGCCGGCTCCAGTTGCTGCGCCAGATCCGCGATCCCGAGCTGCGGCGCAAGGCCACCCCCGACTACATCATCGGCTGTAAGCGCGCGATCTTCTCCGACGCCTATCTGCCGGCGCTGGACCGGGACAACGTCGAGGTGGTCACCGACGGTATCGCCGAGGTGCGCCCCCACTCGATCCTGACCCGCGCCGGTGTGGAGATCCCCGTCGACACCATCATCTACGGCACCGGGTTCACTCCCATCCCCACCGCCTTCGAGCGGATCATCGGCCGCGACGAGCTCTCGATCGCCGACCTGTACCACAAGCGGCCGCAGACCTATCTGGGTGCGGCGATGGCCGGGTTCCCGAATTTCTTCTGCACGCTCGGCCCCTTCGGCGCGGCCGGCAACCAATCCGCCCTCTTCATGCTCGAATCCCAGATCGCCTACATCGTCGACGCGCTCGAAACCCTGCGCGCTCGCGGCGCCCGCCGGGTGGAGGTGCGGCAGGAGACCCAGGACGCATTCGTCGAGGAGATGGCCCGGCGCAGCGCGGATACGGTCTGGCTGACCGGCGGCTGCCAGAGTTACTACACCACCCCCGACGGCGGCAATGCGGGTCTCTACCCGAACTGGAGTTTCGAATACCGGCGGCGCACCAGGCAGTTCGATGCCGAATCCTATGAGGTGACCCGATGAAACCCACGCTCCCCGATCCGCTGGGCTGGTTCTCGCCTGCCGCGACGTTCGACGTGAAGGGAAAGACGGTACTGGTCACCGGTGCGGGCCAGGGCATCGGACTCGAACTCGTCACACTCCTGCACCGGCGCGGCGCGGTGGTGGTCGTGGTCGATATCGACGCGGCGGCGGCTCAGCGCACAGCACGCGCGCTGGGTTCGAACGCTCACGGTTTCGCCGGCGACGTCGCCGATCGCCGCCGGATGGAAGAGGTGATCGCCGAGGTCGCCGAGCGATTCGGTGGACTCGACGTGGTGGTCGCCAATGCCGGGGTCACCCCGGTACCCGCCACCATCCGGAGCATGGATCCGGCCGATTTCGACCGGGTCATGAGTATCAACCTCACCGGGGTGTTCAACACCGTGCATCCGGCGCTCGACCATATCGTCCGGTCCCGGGGCCACGTGGTCGTCGTCTCCTCCTGCGCCGCATTCGCGCCGGGTATGGGCGGCTCGCCCTATATGGTCAGCAAGGCCGCGGTGGAGCAGTTGGGCCGAGCACTGCGGGTGGAACTCGGCGCCTCCGGCGCCACCGCCGGGCTCGCCTATTTCGGGGTCGTGGAGACCGCGATGACCCATGACATGCTCGACGCCGACGATCTGGGCCGCCGGATCAACGATCTGCTGCCGTGGCCGCTGAACGTGCGTATCACCGCCGAACAGGCCGCCCGCACCATCGCCGACGGGATCGCCCGCCGCGCCGCGCGGACCATCGCGCCCAGCGGCTGGCAGCCCTACGCGCTGCTGCGCGGGGCGATCAACACCGTGCTGGACCGGCGGCTCGCCGCCGATTCGACAGTGCACGAACTGGTCCGCGCGATCGAGCGGCGCCGATGAGCGAACCGGCGCGCGGATCGCTGCGGGCCCGGTACGTCCGGCAACTGTCCGCGCTCACCGCGCGCCGTCTGGCGCAGTGCACGCCGGTCAACACCTACACCCTGCCCGCCGCCCGGGCTCTGATCGACCGGGCTCTGCGCGCGGCCGCACCCCCGCTCCGTGGCACCGCGGTCGATCGGGTCCGGCACGGCACGGTGGCCGGCGAATGGGTCCGTGGTCCGCGGGCGTCCCGGACCGACGCCGTGATCCTCTACATCCACGGCGGCGGATTCGTCGCCGGATCCGCCGCCGGGTACCGCGGCGTGGCCGCGCGGCTGTCCACCGCGACCCGGTTGCCGGTATTCACGCTCGACTACCGGCTCGCGCCCGAACATCCGTATCCGGCGGCGCCCGAGGACGTGGCCGCCGCGTTCCGGTGGCTGATGTCGCGCGGGCACCGCCCCGGCCGGATCGTGGTCGCGGGCGATTCGGCCGGCGGCTTCCTCGCTGCCGATTTCGCCCTCGCGCACGCGCGCGCCGGTTCCGCCCCGGCCGCGGGCCTGGTTCTCTTCTCCCCGATGACGGATCTGAGTCTCGCGCTCGCCGCCGGGTTCCCCGGGGCAGCGGCCGAGGGACTGCTGTCGCCGGGTCTGTCACGCCGTGCGGTCGCGCATTTCACCCCCACTCCCTACGATCTGCGACCTGTGCGCGGAATGCCGCTGCCTCCGGCGCTGATCCACACCAGCGATACCGAATTCTTCGGCGGCGACGGTGTCACCCTCGCCGACCGCTGGACCAGCGCCGGTGCCGCCTGCGAGCTGCGGGTGTGGCGCGATCAGATGCACGCCTTCCAGGTGCTGCCCGCACTCGTGCCCGAATCACGTCTCGCCTACCGGGAGGCGGCCCGTTTCGTCTCCTCGGTCCTCGATACCACCGCCGCCGCGGTCTGATCCGGAAAGGCCCCGCTGTGCGCACAGCTCGCTTCCCCACCCTCCCTGCCGCGTTCCAGCACATCGCCACCGTGCGACCCGCCGCGGTCGCACTGCGGACCCCCGGTGACGCGCAGACCTCGACCTGGTCCGAGTACGCCACGCGCGTCCGCGAGTTCGCCGCGGGCCTGGACGGACTCGGTGTGCGCCGCGGCGACACCGTCGCCCTGATGATGGGCAACCGGATCGAGTTCTACCCGCTCGAGGTGGCCGCACAACATCTCGGCGCGACCTCCTTCTCCGTCTACAACACCCTGCCCGCCGATCAGCTGAACCATGTACTCGGTAACTCCGGGGCCCGGGTGGTGATCTGTGAACCGCAGTACGTCGCGCGGTTGCGGTCCTGCGGAGTGGCGCTGGACCACATCGTCTGCCTGGACGACGCCCCCGCGGGAACCCTCGCGGTGGCCGACCTGGTCGCCGCGGCACGTGCCGATTTCGATTTCGAGGCCGCCTGGCAGGGCGTGCGGAGCGACGATGTGGCCACACTCATCTACACCTCCGGCACCACCGGCAGCCCCAAGGGCGTGGAGACGACCCACGCCAACCTGCTGTTCCAGGTCTACGGGATCGCCGAGGTGCTGGGTATCGAATTCGGCGACACCATCACCTCCTTCATGCCGAGCGCCCACATCGCGGACCGGCTCACCGCCCTGTATGTGCAGGAGGTCCTGGGTATCCAGGTCACCTGTGTCGCCGATCCCAAGCTCATCGCGCCGGCGCTGGCCGATCTGCGGCCGACCCTGTGGGGCGCGGTGCCCCGGGTCTGGGAGAAACTGCGCGCCGCCATCGAGTACAAGGTCGCCGCGGAACCCGACGCCGAGCGACGGGCGGCGCTGCGATGGGCCCTGTCGGTGGCCGTCGCCCGGGGCGACCACGAACTGGCCGGCACCCCGCTGCCCGACGACCTCGCCGCCGAATGGCGACGCGCCGACGATCTGGTGCTGCGTGGGTTGCGCACGGCGCTGGGGTTCGACCGGATGCGCTGGGCGCTCTCGGGCGCCGCCCCGATACCCCCCGCTACCCTGGGCTTCTTCGCCGGACTCGGTGTCCCGATCACCGAGATCTGGGGTATGTCGGAACTGTCCTGCATCTGCAGCGTCAGTCCGCCGGCCGAGGTACGGCTCGGTACGGTCGGCAAACTGCTGCCGGGAATGGAGTACCGGACCGCCCCGGACGGGGAGTTCCTCGTCCGGGGCCCGCTGGTGATGAAGAGTTACCGGGGGCAGCCGGACAGGACCGGCGAGGCGATCGACGCCGAGGGCTGGCTGCACACTGGCGATATCGTGACGGTCGACGAGGACGGATATCTGCGGGTCGTCGACCGTAAGAAAGAGATCATCATCAATGCCTCCGGCAAGAACATGTCGCCGACGCATATCGAGAACACCATCAAGGCGGCGACCCCGCTCATCGGCGCCATGTCGGTCATCGGAGACGGCCGCCCGTACAACACCGCGCTCATCGTGCTGGACGCGGAAACCGCCGGCCCGTATGCGAAACAACACGGCCTCACCGACGATTCGGCTGCCACCCTGGCCGCCGACCCGACGGTGATCGCCGCCATCCGGGCCGGCGTGGCCGCGGGCAACGCGCGTCTGTCCCGGGTGGAACAGGTGAAACGCTTCCTTGTGCTGCCGGTCTTCTGGGAAGCGGGCGGCGACGAGGTCACGCTCACCATGAAACTCAAGCGCAAGGTCGTCGCCGAGAAGTACGCGGCGCGGATCGCCGACCTCTACCGGGATCCACCCGGCGGTGATATCCGGGAACCCGCCGCCGGACCGCAGCTCGCCTCAGCGACCTGACGCGGGCGCCCGGCCCGGCTCAGACCTCGAGCTCCTCCTCGATCCCACGCAGCCGGTGCCGGGCCAGCGCCAGGTTCGCCCGGCTGCGGTCGAGGGCCAGATACAGGAACAGGCCCCGTGACTTGCGGCCGGTCATCGGCCGGATGAGGTGGTACTGGCTGCTGAGCGAGATCAGGATGTCCTCGATGTCCTCCTGCAGGCCGAGCTGTTCCATCGTGCGCAGCTTCGCCCGCACCACCTCGGTGTTGCCCGCGGCGGCCACGTTCAGGTCCAGCGCCTTGGAGCTCCCGAGCGTGCCCAGTGCCATACCACTGTTGTAGTCCACGACGGCCGCGCCCAGAGCGCCGTCGATCGACATCATGTCCTTGAGTGCCAAATCCATATCGGACACAGGTCGTTCCTCTCGATGGTTTTCGTTTACTGCGTTCTTCCGTTGCCGCCGGGGTCCTTGGCCACGGCGGAGAGATGTTCGGCGATCCGGCGCGCCACCGGCCGGGACTCCAGATGCAGCCGGCCGATATTCACCTCCGGGGCCGCGAGCACGGTCAACGACGCCCAGCCGGCCGCGTAGATCACCACATGGCCCCCGGTGCCGTCCACCACGACTTCCTGGAAACCGCCGCCCTGCGCCGTGTGCGCGAGCCGATCCGACAGCGACAGCTGAGCCGCCGCCAGCGCGGCCATCCCGGTCGGTTCGATATGCGCGGGGAGGTCGTGGGTCACCAGCAGTCCGTCGCTGGACGCCACGAGCGTCCCGGTCAACCGGGGTACTCGTTCGCGCAACGCACGAAGTTCCGCCGTCACCGCGGCGTGGGGATCGGACACCGTCATCGGCACCTTGGTAAGCCTTCCCATCAGTTCACCGAGCAGATTCTTACGCGCCGTCACGCGAGGTCCTCCAGAGCCGCCCGAAGCCGGGTGAGCAGTTCGTGATCCACCGGTTCCCACTCGTCTCCCTCGGGCACCGGTGTGGCATTACGGATCCGGCGTCGCAACGGCGGCTCCGCCGCGGCGGCCGGATCGGCGGTGGCGGCCGGATCGGCGGTGGCGGCCGGATCGGCGGCGGGCGAGCCGGCCGCGGAAGCCGGTGCCCCCGCCGGTGGTTCGATCAACCCCGCCACGGTCAGATCACGCACCGCCTCCAGACAGCCATAGGCGGTGCGGCCCAGGTCGCGGGCGATGCCGGTCACGCTGCGGCGATTGTCGGCCGCGGCCAGTACCTCGGCCTGGCTGCCGGTGAGCAGCACCCGGCGCCGCCGGATCCGGCGCACCGGGACGACCGCGGCACGGTCGACCAGTTCCGCCGGCCACGGACCCGAGTCCGGGTCCCCACGGCGAGCGCATTCGCGGACCAGCGCCCGGGGCCGGACGGTGCAGACCGCCGACAGCCAGTGGGCCGGCGCGGGCCGGAACTCCGGCTCCACCGGCGTGGGCAGCAGAAAATAGGCCGCGTCGAAAACGGCGAGCAGGGCCAGGGTTTCCAGCAGCGGCCGGTCCAGCAGGGGGCCCGGATCCCCGGTGCCCGCCCGCGCCCAGTCCTCGGCACTGGCCACCCCGGCCTCGACCACCAAGCGATCCAGCCCGGGGGTGCGCGCGCAGGTGGCGGACGCGATGGCGCCGTCGGCGAGGTGGAACTCCCCGTCGCCTACGCGCAGAACGCCGGTCCGGCCTTCGTCTTCCAATCGCTGCAACTCGTCCGCGAGCTCAACGCGCATGACCGTCCTCGGCCAGTTCGGCGAGGATGCCGCGTAGCCGGAACCGGGCCATCGCCAAATTGCCGGAATCCTCGTCGAACAGGACATGAACGAAGAGGCGACCGCCGAAATCGCCGTCCACCAGGTTGAGCAGGTGATATCCGCCGGTTCCGCAGACGATGATCTCGTCGACGTCGTCCCCGGTCGGGCCCGTGGTCAGCGCCGGACAGCCGAGCACCGCGCGCACCACATCGGTGGTGGTCGCCGCGTCCTCGTGCTGATCGACCACATGGTGCCGACCCGCCGCGGCGACCGCGAGCCCACTCGCGCCGTCCACCAGAGTCACGCTGCGTGCACCGGGGATGTCCATGATGCGTTCCAGACATCCATCGATTCCGCTCATGTGCCCCTGCCCGTTCATGCGTGTTTCAGATCCCTGGAGACACTACACACACACTGCGTTCGCCGCCGACTGAACGCATGACCGGATCGGGCACCCGGGCCGTCCACGCTCGAAACGATGCCGGAGCTGCGCCCGAGATATACGGCGCGACAGAGTAGTTGACACATTACCCCCGAGCCGGCGCCTACCGATCGATGATTTCTCAAACTTGCGCTCGCATGGGAAATATCGCCTGGATCCCGCGTCGGCGGGGAAACTACGTTCGACACATGACCGAGTTGTTTCCCGGACGGGGGCGCACGATGCTCGCCGCGGCCGCCACCGTCGTGCTGTGGGCATCGGCGTTCGTCGTCATCCGCATCGCGGGCGCGGAGTTCTCGCCGGGGGCGCTGGCCCTGGGCCGATTGGCCTCGGCGGCGGTGGTATTGGTGGCGCTGCTTTTGCTGACCGGCACCGGCCTGCCCCCGCGCTCGGCGCTGCGCGGGGTCATGGTATCCGGAGTGCTGTGGTTCGGGATCTACATGGTGGCCTTGAACTGGGCCGAGCAGCATGTCGACGCCGGCACCGCGGCGCTCGTGATCAACACCGGACCGCTCATGATCGCGCTGCTGGGCGGACTCTTTCTCGGCGAGGGTTTCCCGAGACGACTCATGGCCGGTATCGCGGTGGCGTTCACCGGCGCGGCCGTGGTGGGATCATCCAGTTCCGAGGGCGCGGCCACCCTACTCGGAGTCGTGCTGTGCGTGGTGGCGGCGGTCGCGTGGGCGGTGGCGGTGCTCGTCCAGAAACCCGCGCTGGCCCACGCTTCGGCGCTGCAGGTGACCACCGGCGGTTGTGTGGTGGGTACGCTCGCGTGCCTGCCGTTCACCGGACAGCTGGTCACCGAGGCGGCCGCGGCACCGCTGCCCGCCACACTCGCTCTCGTCTACCTCGGCGTGTTCCCGACCGCCGTCGCTTTCACCACCTGGGCCTATGCCCTGGCCCGGATGACCGCCGGACAGGTGGGCGCCACCACCTACGCGGTGCCGGCGCTCGTGGTCGTCATGTCCTGGCTCCTCCTCGACGAGGTGCCCGGCCCGCCGGCACTCGCCGGCGGAGTGCTGTGCCTGGCGGGCGTCGCCATCACCCGGTGGCGGCCACGCGCACGCCGGGGCGCGGCCGCGCGCCGCGACAGTGATCGGGAGGCGGATCCGGTATGACCTGCCGGGGGTCGGCCGGACCGCGGCGGAGTCGCCGGACCGGTGGCGATCGCGCCGATCGGCCGGCACACGGTCGCGGGTGTGCGCGCGGAAGTGCGTACGGTGAGATCAGCGCCGCCATCCGCCACGACGAACCAGGAGAGTGCGATATGCTCGCCGCCTTCTCGATCACCCCCATCGGCACCGGCGAAAGTGTCGGGGATCAGGTCGCCACCGCGGTCCGGGTCATCCGGGACAGCGGACTCGCGTACCGGACCGCCGCCAGTTTCACCGAGATCGAAGGCGAATGGGATCAGGTCATGGGTGTCATCAAGGCCGCGACCGATGCGGTACTGGCCCAATCCGATCGGTGCAGCATCGTCATCAAGGCCGATATCCGGCCCGGCCGGACGAATACACTGAACACCAAGGTCGAATCGATCGAACGGCGGCTCGCCGAGTGACCCCGCGCCACGCCCCCGCGACTACCGTGTGAGTGGCACCGGCCGCCTCCCCCGCTTCGCGTACCCGACGACCGCGAACAGCGGTTTGACCACCGTCCACTCGCCGAAGCGGTACTCCGCGCCGCGCACCAGGCGAACCGCGAGATCCGGGCGCATGACGGCCAGGTAGTGGCGGGCCTGCTCCGCGTGCAGCGGATTCGAGACGATCTTGATCCGGTCGGCGTCGCCGATCAGCGCGATGGCGTTCTCGATGTTCTCCCAGGTGCTCCGCGAGGTGGTATCCAACGCGACCGGTCCGGACCAGCCGTGTTCCCGGGCATAGGCGGCCATCAGTTCGGCCTCCGACCGCACACCCCCGACCGCGCCACCGCAGAAGACCATCCGGGTGTCGAGCCGGGGAGTGCAGGAGCGCAGCCCGGCGCGCACCCGCCACCTGTTCATCGCGTTGACCGTCGGCGCCGAATTGCGGAACCCGAGGACGACGACCACCTCGCTCGTGCCGATCGCGGAGCCGACCAGCCGCCGCGACGAGCGCCAGTTCACCCACTCGCCCCAGACCAGTACGGCCGCACCGGCCGCGAGCAGTATTCGTGACGTCCGCACGGGTACCGCAGCGTACCCGTACGCGCGCCTGTTCCGCACAACGCCGCGCGTCCCGGCGCCGTCTCGCTCCCGCGTGGCCGGCTACGCTCCCCGTTCGCCGTATTCGCGGACCGCGCACAGGTATTCGTTGATGGCGTCCCGGTTCCGCTCGAGGCAGCGGATCCGCTCGTTCATCCGATCCCGTTCGCCCTCGAGTGTCGCGAGCATCTCCGGCGTCGCGTCCGGGAAGTAGATGGACCGCGGCTTGTCCAGGCACGGGAGGATCTGTTTGATGATCCGGGTCGGCAACCCGGCATCGAGCAGTCCTCGGATCTGCAGGACGCGATCGACGAAGCGCTCGTCGTAGCTGCGGTACCCGTTCGCGCACCGCTGGGCGGCGATCAGTCCCTGTTCCTCGTAGTAGCGCAGCAACCGGCGCGCGGTGCCGGTGCGCCGTGACAGTTCTCCGATCCGCATTCCACCCACCTCGCTCGAAAGATTTGACCTTCACATCTGTGTGATGCTTCGACCATAGCCGAATGGACAACGAACTCTTCGACTACAGCGCCATCGTCGATCGCGATCCGATCCGGTGGCCCGGCGGTGCGCGCGTCGCGTTCTACGTGGGCCTGAATATCGAGCACTACCGGGTGGACCGACCCTCCACCAGTATCTTCGCCGGCACCGCCGGGCAGGTCCCGGACCCCCTCAACTACGGCTGGCGCGATTACGGCCCCCGGGTGGGATTCTGGCGGATCCTGGAATCGCTGGACCGGCACGGTATCCGGGCCAGCGCACTGCTCAACTCCGATGTGTTGCAGCGGTATCCGCGCATCATCGCGGCGGGCCGGGAACGCGATTGGGCCTGGCTCGCGCACGGCCGGAACAACTCCGTCCTGCAGGCCGAGATCGCCGCCGCGGACGAGCGCGCCTACCTCGCGGACGTGCTCACCACCATCGAACGCGGCACCGGGAAGCGACCGCGGGGCTGGATGGGCCCCGCCCTCTCCGAGAGTTTCCGTACCCCGGAATTGTTGCGCGAACTCGGCGTCGACTATGTCCTGGACTGGACCAACGACGACCAGCCCTATCCGCTGCGCGTTCCCGGCCTGTTCAGCCTGCCGTACTCGGTGGAGTTGAACGACAACACCCTGTTCCTCGGCACGGGGCTCACCGGACCCGATTTCGTCCGGATCGTGCGCGACCAGCTCGACCGGCTGTGGGCGGACTCCGAAACGAGCGGCCGAGTCCTCGCCCTGGCACTGCATCCCTTCGTCACCGGACAGGCGTTCCGGGCCCGGTACCTCGACGAGGCACTGGCCTATATCGTCGAACATCCCGGCGTATGGGTCACCACCAGCGACGAGATCGCGGCGCACTACGCGAGTACCCGGGCCGGGGAGACGGTCAGAAGTACGTCCCGCTGAACGGGTGCTCGTCCACCTCGAACAGCGCGTCCGCGGCCGCCGCGGCGCCGGGCCGGAGCTCGGTGACGCGGCCGGCGAGCGCCAGGTGGCGCCAGCGGGTGCCGCCGAGGTACGCGGACGCCAGGGCCGCCACGTCGGTGACGAGGTCCGCGGGCTCCTCCACCCGGGTGACCCCGCCGTCCTCGATCCGGTACGTGCCGGTGTTGGCGGGCAGGAGGGAATCGGTGACCGCGACGACCAGCGGCCGGCCGGGGCGATAGGTGCGCCGGGCCAGTGCCGCCTCGACGTCGACGAGCCGCAACCAGGTCTCGTCGTGCACCTCGGTGATCCGGGCCGCCCGCTCGTCGACCAGCAGTTGCCGCAGCGGGGTGTCGGGCGAGATCGCCGACAGCACGACCGCGTCGACGATATCGGCACTGAGCAGATGCCGGACGAGTCCGATGAAGGCGGCGGGAGTGGTGGCGACGAAATCGTCGACCACCACGGTCCGGCGTGGACCGCGCACCCAGTCCGGGGAATCGGCGGGTCGGTAGCGCACGAAACCGTCCTCCGCGCCGGGTTCCCCGTGCACGGCGACATGGCCCTGCGCCCGCAACAGCTCCTGCAACCGCCACCAGTACGAGGGGCGATCGATCGCCGCGGTCCACGTCACCTGCGCGGTCGCGTAGATCTTGGCGGGTACCTCCCAGCGTTCCGCGGGCGCGAGCAACCGGACCGGGCCCGCGACGGGCACGGTCTCACGGAAGCGGGCCCGGTGCACATCGATCTCGCAGCGCGCCGACGAGCCGGCGACGCCGTACCCGAAACGCTCGTAGATACCGCCCTGGGTGGCGCGCAGCGAGGCGACGATCTCCCCGCCTGCGGCGATCCCGATGAGCTGCCGGCGCAGCAGCGCGCCCGCGATCCCCTGCCGCGCGTGGGTGGGCAGGACGCCGACGTGCGTCACCGCGGCGTGCGGCAGACGCGCGCCACCCGGTGCGATCAGCCAGCTGGTGTAGGAATTGACCGTCCCGACCAGCTCACCGTCGACCCGGGCGCCGAGAGTGCGGCCGGGCTCGTTCAACCCGTCCGCGGCTTCCGCCGGGATCGGCGGGCCTCCGACCATCGCGGTACGGAAGACCTGTTGCGCGGCCCGCGCGTCTGCCGCATCGGTCAATATGTCGATTTCGACGGTCATCTCGGCTCACTCAGAGGTTCGGTATCGGGTTGCCGGCGACACCGGCCGGCACCATGTGATCCGAACCATCTTCACACGGCACGCGGTAGGTCACACCGCGCACGGCGCGCCGGCCCCGGTGCCCGATCCCCCGGTCAGGCCGGGGCGGGTCTCCGGAACCGGGTCCCAGCGGCCGCCGGAACAGGCGTAATCCCACTGCGGTCCGGTCTCGACCAGGGCCCGCACCGCATCGACCAGACGGTCCACGTCACCGGCCGTGGTGCCGAGCCCGATACTGGCGCGCAGCGCGGCGTCGAGCCCGAACCGGGCCAGCAGCGGGTGGGCGCAGAAGCGGCCGTCACGCACTCCGATCGCGTGTTCGGCGGACAGATAGGCCGCGACCCGGCCCGGTTCGAAACCGTCCACGGTGAAGGCGACGATTCCGACGCAGTCGGGGCTGTCGGCCCAGATCCGCAGGCACCGGACCCCGGTGATCCCCGCCAGCCCGGTGCGCAACCGGTCGGTGAGCACCCGTTCGTGTGCCTCGGCGGACGCGCCGAGTGCGATGAGAGCCGAGCAGGCGGCCGCCAGCGCCGCGGCACCCAGCACATTGGGGGAGCCGGCTTCGTGCCGATGCGGCGCGGCCGCCCAGTCCACGGTATCCGCGGTGACCGCGGTGACCGCGCCCCCGCCGGCCAGATACGGCGGTGCCGCGTCGAGCCAGTCGCGCCGCCCGGCGAGCACCCCGGCACCGTACGGTGCGTACAGCTTGTGCCCGGAGAAGACCACATAATCGATATCGGTGGCGCACAGATCGATACGCCGATGCGGTGCCAGTTGGGCCGCGTCCACCAGGATCCGCGCACCGTGGCGATGCGCGAGCGCGGCCAGTTCCGGCAGCGGTAGTACCTCGCCGGTGGCATTGGAGGCGCCCGTGACCGCGAGCAGGGCCGCGGGTTTCGCGCCGAGTTCGGCGGCGAGACGGTCGACGGTCTCGGTGAGCGTGCCGGCGGCGGGCACCACCCGGCGACCGCGGCCGGCCCAGGGCAGGAAGTTGGCGTGGTGTTCGATATCGAGGACCACGGTGTCGCCGGGCACGCAGGCGGCGAGCAGGTTGAGCGCGTCGGTGGTGTTTCGGGTGAACACCACCTCCTGGTCGGCGGCACAGCGCAGGAAGCCGCGCACCGTTTCGCGGGCCGACTCGTAGCAGCGGGTGGAGATACGCGAGGCGTACCCGGCACCGCGATGCACGCTCGCGTAGTAGGGCAGCAGATCGGCCACCCCCGCAGTGACCTGCGCGAGCGCGGGTGCGCTGGCGGCGTAGTCGAAATTCGCGTAGTCGCGGGTGCCGCCCTGCACCAGCGGTACCCGCAGATCGTCGCCGGAGACCCGGGCCGGGGCACAGGTGGGGTCGAGTACAGCGGTCATCACGTGATCCCTTCGATCGAGGGACTCCGGGTGTCGAACGAGCGGAGTCCGCGCTTGCCGCGCTCGGTCGAGCGGCGGCCAGGTCGTCACCCGGGGCACCCCACCGCGGAGGAGGGTTGCCGGCCAGCAAGCCGGGGCTCGATGCTGGCACTCATGACCTGGTGCGAGGGTGACAGACCCATCAACGGCTTGTCAACTCGACCCGTCGCGGACCGCGTCGCCGGGTCGGCGCGCACCGGCCCTCCCGGTGACCACCTGCCGTGCGCGGTCCCCTGACCCGCTGACTCGCGGTTCGAAACAGCGTCCCCGGCACCCGTTTCGAATCATCGTGATCCGGTCCGTGGCCCGGAGACGGTCAGGAGCGCAAGGTGTTCATCCGGGTGATCACCCCGGACGACCCGGTGCGCGCACCTGTCCCGATTCCCCGGCCCCGAACGGAGACTCTCGATGCCCGACCGAACAGGAGCCGCCACCCCGACGGCCGAATATCTCTGGTACATCCCGAATCAGGTGACTCCCGGGCATCGTGGTGACGCCGTCACCGCCGACCACAACAGCCTGGAAACGCTGACCACCCAGGCGCGCGCACTCGAGGAATACGGATGGCAGGGGGCGCTGATCGGCACCGGCTGGGGGCGGCCGGACACATTCACCGTCGCCACCGCGCTCGCGGCCCGGACCACGACCTTCGAACCGCTCGTCGCCGTCCGGCCCGGGTATTGGCGGCCGGCCCATTTCGCCTCCGCCGCCGCCAGTCTCGATCATCTCACCGGCGGCCGGCTACGGATCAATATCGTCTCCGGTAAGGACGACCTCGCGGCCTACGGCGAGGCCGAGGAAAGCCAGGCCGACCGGTACGCCCGCACCCGGGAGTTCCTCCAGCTGGTCCGGCGGCTGTGGACCGAGGAGAATGTCACCTACCGGGGTGCGCACTACCGGGTCACCGATTCCACCGTCACGCCGCGGACCGCCGTGCGCGCGGACCGCCCGCATCCGCTGCTGTACTTCGGTGGCGCGTCCGCCGCCGCAGAACGAGTCGCGGCGACCGAAGCCGATGTCCAGCTCTTCTGGGGTGAGCCGCTGGCGGGCGTCCGCGAACGTATCGAACGTTTGCGCGCGCTCGGTGACGAACTCGGCCGGGCGCTGCCACCGCTGCGGTTCGGCCTGCGCGTCACCACCTTGGTCCGCGACACCACCGAACAGGCGTGGGCCGATGCCGAGGCCAAGGTTGCCGAGATGGCGAAAACGCCCGACCGCGGCGCACCCCGGCGCGCCGCGGTCGGGCAGCAGCGCCTGCTCGACCTGGCGGCGCGCGGTGAAGTGCTCGACGACAACCTGTACACCACCCCGGGCACTGTCGGGGGTGGCGGCGCGGGCACGACGTGGCTGGTGGGTTCGGCCGCGGACGTCGCGAAATCAATACGGCGCTACCAGGATCTCGGCATCACCCACTTCGTGCTCTCCGATACTCCCTACCTGGCCGAGATCCGGCGCCAGGGCGCCCGGCTCCTGCCGCTGCTACGCGACTGAGCCGGGCGCACCGCGTCAGAGATCCAGCCCGGTTCCGTGGATGCCGTGCTCGTCGATGAGGGCGAGCTCGGCAGCGGTGAATTCCGGGAACTCGAGCGCCGCGAGATTGTGGTCGAGCTGCGCCGTGCTGCTCGCGCCGATCAGCGCCGAGGTGACCTCGGGCCGCCGCAGTACCCACTGCAGCGCGAGCTGGGCCAGCGACTGGCCCCGAGCCGCGGCGATCTTGTTCAGTTCGGCGGTGCGGCGCCGATAGGTCTCGTCGATGGCATCGGGCGACAGGAAAGTGCTGTCGGCCGCCCGGGCGCCCTCGGGGATGCGTTCGAGGTACTTGTCGGTCAGCAGCCCCTGCGCCAGCGGCGAATACACGATGGCGCCGAAGCCGTCCTGCCGCGCGGTGTCCAGCAGGCCGTTCTGTTCGGGACGGCGGTCGTAGATGGAGTACCGCGCCTGATGGATGAGCAACGGCACACCCGCTTCGCGCAGCAGTTCGGCGGCTCGGTGGGCGCGATCGGGCAGATAGTTGGAGATGCCGATATAGAGCGCCTTACCCTGCTGCACCGCGCCGACCAGCGCACCCACCGTTTCCTCCAGCGGAGTCCCGAGGTCGGGGCTGTGGTGGTAGAAGATATCGACGTAATCGGTGCCGAGATCGCGCAGGCTGTGCTCGAGCGAGGCCAGCAGTGATTTGCGGGAGCCGCCCCTCAGGTACGGGCTGGGCCCGATCGGGTTCCCGGCTTTGGTCGACAGGATGAGCTCGTCCCGGTACGGCGCGAGGTCCTTCGCCAGCACCCGGCCGAAGTTCTTCTGCGCGGCCCGATGCGGCGGACCGTACCGGTCGGCATTGTCGAAATGGGTGATACCCAGGTCGAAGGCGTGCAGGATGATCTCGCGCTGCGTCGCGAAGGGGTAGTCGGTGCCGAACTTCTGCCACAGTCCGAACGAGAACGCGGGCAGATCGAGGCCGGAAGCGCCGCTGCGCCGGTACGGGACCTTCTCGTACCGTTGCTCGGCGGCGGTGTAGGTCAGGTCGAAGGGGCCATAGCTCATCCGGACAGTGGATCATTCTCGCGGCGGCGGAGGCGATGGGTCGGCTCACGCTGATCGCAATGTGCGCCGGACCGAGCCGGTCAGGCGACCCCGCCGTTGACGTAGAGGACCTGTCCGTTCACCCACCGGGCCGGTCCGGCCAGGAAGGCCACCGTTTCGGCGATATCGGCCGGTTCGCCGAGCCGTTCCAGCGGAGACATCCGCGCAAGGCGGTCGACGGTGTCGGCGTCCTTGCCGTCGAGGAACAGCGGTGTCGCGGTCGGGCCCGGGGCCACCGCGTTCACGGTCACATCGCGGCCCCGCAACTCCCGCGCCAGGATGAGCGTCATCGCCTCGACCGCGCCCTTGGTGGCCGCGTAGGCGGCGTAGCCGGGCTGCTGGAGCCGGAGCACCGAGGTCGAGAAATTGATCAGCGCGCCACCGCGGTTCAGCGTGCGAGCGGCCGACTGCGAGACCACGAAGGTGCCGCGGACATTGGTGCGGTGCATCCGGTCGAACGCGTCGAGATCGAATTCTCGGCGCTGTGGCGGACTGCGACTGCGCGCCGCGGATACGCAGCCGGCCACACGCCCGTGGCGCGCCCCCGCTCGGGCAGGCAGTGGAAGATCGACTGCCCGACCAAGGCCGTACGGGCCTCCCCCACCGGCCGTCGCCGCTGACGGCCCGTATCCATCGGTGCGGTGGTCTCTCGGTGAGTTGCCGACCTTCGCCGGACCGGTTCCGGACAGCGCGATGTCGGCCGCACCGTCATTGCCGCCGGTCGAAGCCGACGGGTCAGTGCAGCGGGAAACCCTGGGCCGCCAGCGATTCACGCAGCCGGTCGCGCCCCTCGAGCGCTTCCGCCGTCCCCAGCCGGGCAAGGACCCGATCGATCCACGAATGCGCCAGATCCTGCTCGGCGTAGAACTGCGCGATGCGCTGCTCGTAGTCGTCGATATCGGCGAGCCCGGCGGGCGTGTAGGTCTCCTCGTGCAGCACCGCGGCCTGCGGCAGCCGCGGCTTGACGCGGGCGTTCTCGGCCGGATCGGGCCGGCCCACCACCAGGCGGACCAGCGCGTTCTGTGCGGCCAGCGCCGCGTCCAGGAACGCGACATAACTGGATTCCAGGTAGTCGGCCCCGTCCAGTGGCGCGCCGCGCTCGGCGGCCAGGCCGCGCAGCCGGGCGAGGTCCGCGGTCCACACCAGCAGCAGCGGGGCCTGCCGGATCTGTTCCTGGTCCCCGGCGAGCGCGGCGAGGCGGGCTTTGCGCTGCGGGTCACGGACCGCGACCACACTCCACACCTGCAGATTGGAGGAAGTAGGGGCGGACTGGGCGGCCGAGATCAGCAGTTCCAGCACGCCGTCCGGCAGCGGATCCGGCAGATAGCGGCGGATCGATCGGTGTTCGTGCAGCACCCGCAGCACCGGATTCCACTCGGCCGGCGCCGCCGGTGCGGGGGCACGGTAGCGCTGCGCCACCACCTGGTCCGGAGACGGTGCGGTCTGCGTCATGCTGCCATCGTCGCCGCCGCGGCGGCCACGGTCAGCGGTTGACCGCAGCTCGAGCCGAAACCCGGCCGCACCCCGGGCACCGTCGCTCAGGCTCCCGACAGATCCGCGGACAGATCCCTGGCCTCGACGCCCTCCGGCAGTTGCACCTCCTCGATCGGCTCCGGCCGATCGTCGTATTCGAGCCGCAGGGCCCGGCAGATCGTCGCGTGCATGTCGTACAGCGTGGTGATGTAGGTGAGTTCGAGGATCTCCTGATCGCTCAGCGCACCGCGCAGCACCTCGAACACCGCGTCGGGGACCCGGCCGCCGTCGTAGACGAGCCCGTCGGTGTAGGCCAGTACCGCCCGTTCGAGCGGGGAGAAGACCTCGCTGATCTGCCAGTGCGGAATGGCCGCGATCTTCTCCTCGGGCACGCCCAGCGAGCGCATCTGCTTGCAGTGCTGGGAGAAGACGAACTGACTGCCGCGGGCAAAGCCCGCCCGGCTCTGACCGAGTTCGCGCAGGGCCGGGTCCAGCGTCGCATTGCGGTAGACGGCGAAACCCCGGACCGCGTGCCGGAACACCTCGGGTGACTGGGCGAACACCGTCCACCAGTCGCCGGGCGTGGCATGGACGGTCCCGTGGTCGACGGCCGGATCCTTGTCCGGCCCGAAGAGCCGGTCGTAGTAGAACAGGATCCGCTCGTCGGTGACTTCGGCACGGGGTACTTCACGCAACCTGGGCACGGTGGCGCTCCTTTCGGCTCAGTGCGACGTGGGGACGCGGCGGTCGGCGGCGGTCTTCGGTTCGTGCGAGACGTCGGATTCGGTGAAGGTTCGTGTCCAGCAGGCGAATTCGAGCAGAACGCCGTCGGGGTCCTGGAAGTAGAACGAGCGCACGAAAGTGCCCGGATGCACCTCCCGGGAGACTCCGGCCCGGCTGTCGTCGTGATTGAGCACGCGACTGACCTCGATCCCCTCGGCCCGTAACCGCTCGTAGTACTCGTCGAACTTCTCCGGCGGCACGGCGAAGGCGACATGGTTCATCGAACCCACCGCGCTCACGAGTTCACCGGCGTCGGGCAGGCCCTTGGGTGCCGCCACGCCCGGCGCCGCGTCGGGTGCGTCGGCGAGCCAGAAGAAGGCGAGCGTATTGCCGTTACCGCAGTCGAAGAAGAAGTGCTGGCCCAGGTCTCCGGGCAGTTCGATGGTCTTGATCAGCGGCATACCGAGGACGCCCGTATAGAAATCGATGGTCCGGCGCATATCGGCGCACACGAGTGCCAGATGGTTGATCCCGCGTAGTTCGTACCTCGGGTCGGTGTCGTTCATCGCAGTCCTTCCTATGGGCGACAATGTCGGGTGCGCGGCCGTTCCGGCGGTCGCCGCAGGAGCAAAACATGACTTGACAGTCATGTCAGCTTCGGGAATAGTCTGTCCCGTGGCGAAGTCATCTGTCAACAGTTCCCCCGCCTCGGTCGACACCCTGACCCCGCGGGGACGCAAGACGCGTGACGCTCTGCTGGACGCGGCCCGCCGCGTCTTCGAGACGGTCGGATTCCTGGACGCGCGGGTCGAACTCATCGCCCAGGAGGCCGGGGTCTCCTACGGCACCTTCTACCGGTACTTCGAATCCAAGGACGATGTCTTCGGCGAACTGAGCAACCGGCTCTTCGAGGATATGCACCGGCGCGAGTCCGCCGCGGCCGATCTCTCCCCGGCCGAACGCCTGATCGCCTCGAACCGGTCCTACTACCAGGCCTACCGGCGCAACGCGCCCATGATGGCGATCATCGAACAGGTCGCGACCTTCAACGAGGAATTCCGCCTGCTCCGGCACGAGCACCGCCGCCAGCTGATCGATCGCACGGCCCGCGCGATCGCCCGCTGGCAGTCCGAAGGCCTGGTGCCCACCGGTCTCGACCCCGAACTGGCCGCCCGCGCCATGTCCGCCATGGTGGACCACACCCTGTACCTGTGGCTGATCCAGGGCGAGGACGCCGACGAGGAGGCGCTGCTCGCGACCCTCGACCAGATGTGCGTCGGCGCACTCCATCTCGACCGAGCGCCCTGACCGGCGCCGACGCGTCGTACCGCACGAACCCGGCCTCTTCGCGGGATATCCCGTCCGATCCGACACCTCGTTCGCTACGACAGCTCCCACCCCCTGCCGTTTCGAGGAGGCAAGCAATGACAACCGATTCGCGACCCGGCGCGGAGGCGCCGCCGCGCGGCCCACTCGAGGGCTATCGCGTCCTGGAACTGGGCACGCTGATCGCGGGGCCCTACTGCGGCCGGCTGCTCGGTGACCTCGGCGCGGACGTCATCAAGATCGAGGCGCCGGACCGGCCCGACCCGCTGCGCGAATGGGGTCAGGCCGAAGGAGGCCACCAGTACTTCTGGACGGTCCACGCGCGCAACAAACGCTGTGTCGGTATCGACCTGCGAACCGACGCGGGCCGCGAGATCTTCCTCGAACTGGCCCGCACCGCCGATGTGGTGGTGGAGAGCTTCCGGCCCGGAACCCTGGAGCGCTGGGGAATCGGCTACGACGTGCTGACCGCGGTCTCCCCCGGGCTCGTCCTGGCCCGGGTGTCGGGCTACGGCCAGACCGGACCCTACGCCTCCCGGCCGGGGTACGCGTCGGTCGCCGAGGGCATCAGCGGCCTCCGGTATCTCAACGGTTTCCCGGGCCAGGCCCCGCCCCGCATCGCCTTGTCGCTCGGCGACAGCCTGGCCGGGATGTTCGCCTTCCAGGGCGTTCTGGCCGCCCTGCTGGTGCGGGAACGCACCGGCCGCGGGCAGATCGTCGATACGGCGCTCACCGAGGCATCGCTGGCGATCCAGGAATCCACAGTGCCCGATTACCACAAGACCGGGCATATCAGGCAGCCGTCGGGCACCCGGCTGGACCGGATCGCGCCCTCGAACCTGTACCGGGCCAAAGACGGTCTGTGGGTCATCATCGCGGCCAACCAGGACACCGTGTTCGGGCGGCTGGCCGCCGCCATGGGCCGCCCCGAACTGGCGACCGACCCGCGCTATGTCGACCACACCGCACGCGGCCGCAACCAGGACGAACTCGACGAGATCATCGCGGCGTGGGCGGTGGACCACACCGCCACCGAACTCATCGACCTGCTGGCCGCGGCCGGTGTCGTGGCCGGACCGGTCAACACGGTCGCCGAGGTGATGGCCGATCCACAGTTCCTCGCCCGTGACCTGTTCGTCGATCACCGCGATCCCTCGGCCGAGCCCACCGACCCCGGCTACGACCCGGTACCGGTGAAAGGCGTCGGCGTGGTCCCCAGATTGAGCGAGACACCGGGCGGTGTGCGCTGGGGCGGACCCGCTCGCCCGGGTGCACACACCGATGCGGTCCTCGGCGAAATCCTGGGCTACACCCCGGAGCGGCTCGGCGAACTGCGCGCGCGGGGAACCATCGCATGACCACCCCGGCACAGGTCGATATTCGCGAGGTCGGGCCGCGCGACGGTCTCCAGATCGAGGCGCCCCTCACCACCGAGGCCAAACTCGAACTGATCGCGGCGCTGGTGGCCACGGGAGTCGGCCGGATCGAGGTCACCTCGTTCGTGTCCCCGCGCGCCATCCCGGCACTCGCCGATGCCGAATTGGTGGCGGCCCAGTTGCACCGCTGGCCGGACGTCGCGTTCTCGGCTCTGGTCGCCGGCCTCGGCGGCGTCCGGCGGGCACTCGCCGCGGGCGTGACCCGGCTCGAGTACGTGGTGTCGGCCTCGGAGGGGCACAGTGTCGCCAATGTCGGCCGTACCAGCGAAGAGTCGATCGCACTGATCGGCCCTGTCGCCGAGCTGGTCCATCGCGCCGGCGGCGACCTGGAGGTGATCATCGCGATCGCCTTCGACTGCCCCTTCGACGGCCCCACCCCGCCGCACCGGGTCGCCGAGATCGCGGCGCGCGCCCGGGCCGCCGGCGCCGACAGTCTGTCCGTCGCCGACACTGTCGGCACGGCCACCCCGCGCCGGACCGCCGAGGTCGTCGATCTCGTCCACGCCGCGGTGCCGGACGTGGAACTCGGCCTGCATCTGCACAACACCCGGGGGCAGGGTCTGGCCAACGCGTGGTCGGGTCATCTGCACGGTGTCCGCCGATTCGACGCCGCGGCAGGCGGTTTCGGCGGCTGCCCGTTCGCACCCGGTGCCAGCGGCAATATCGCGACCGAGGAACTGGTCTACCTGTTCGAGGACAGCGGGATCACCACCGGCATCGATCTGCCCGCCACCCTCGCCGCCGCGGCCCTCGCCGCCGATCTGCTCGGCCGGGCCGCCGACAGCAATCTCCTCCGCGCCGGGGGGCGCCTGCACCCCGTGCCCGCACCCGGGCGCTGAATACCGCCGGGCGGCCACGCCGATCGCCCGGTCATGCCGAAAGAAGAGGACATCCGATGAACGATCTGGCCGATCGTTTCTTCGCCGCCGTCAGTGCGGGCGATGAGGCGACTCTGACCGAGCTGTACGCTCCCGACGCCCGGATCTGGCACAACGACAAGGGCACCGAGGAAACCGTCACCGAGAATCTGCGGGTCCTGCACTGGCTCTCGCGCACGCTCGCCGATATGCGCTATGAGGACATCCGCCGGTACCCGCTGCCCACCGGCTTCGCCCAGCAGCACGTCCTGCGCGGCGAACTGCCCGGACACGGGCTGCTGGAAGTGGCGGCGTGCCTGTTCGTCGAGGTCCGCGACGGGCACATCGTCCGCATCGACGAATACGTCGACTCCGCGGCCACCCGGCCGCTGCGCGAGTTCGCCGCCGGACGGAAGGGGTGACCACGATGGACACCCGGCTGAGCGAACTCACCGCGCGGATGCGCGGATTCATCGACGACGAGGTCATCCCCCGGGAACCGGTTCTCGCCCGTGAGGACGACACCGCCCGGGAAGTGCTCGCGGGGTTGCGCGAACGAGCGAAGGAACTCGGTCTCTGGGCTCTCGGCCATCCCGCCGAAGTGGGCGGTGGCGGTCTGCCGTTCCTCGACTTCGTCCACCTCAACGAGATCATCGGCCGGTCCGAGTTCGGGCAGTTGGCGGTGGGCTCGGTCTCGATGCAGGACACCCTCATGCTGCATCTGCACGGCACCGAGGAGCAGCGCCGGCGCTGGATCCCCGGGCTGGTGTCCGGGGATCTCCTGCCCTCGGTCGGGCTCACCGAACCCGAGGTCGCGGGCTCGGACCCGACGCTGATCGAGACCCGCGCCGTGGTCGACGGCGACAGCTGGGTGATCAACGGGCACAAATGGTTCACCACCGGAGTGGCGCAGGCGGCCTTCTGCACCGTGTTCGCCCGCACCGAACCCGACAGCGCGCCCCGGCACGCCCGGATCAGCGCGATCATCGTGCCGGTCGAGACGCCGGGGTTCGAGATCGTGCGCTCGATTCCGACGATGGGGCACGACCCCAGTGATCACTACGAGGTCCGTCTCACCGACGTCCGCGTCCCCGTGGAAAACCTGCTGGGTGAGCGCGGCAAGGGCTTCGCGGTCGCCCAGGATCGGCTCGGTGCCGGCCGGATCTTCCACGGTATGCGCTGGCTCGGCCAGGCCCAGCGCGCCTACGAACTGATGTGCGCCCGGGCCGGCACCCGCTTCGCGCACGGGTCGCTGCTCGCGGAGAAGGGCGAGATCCACCGCTATATCGCCGAATCCGCCGCCCAGATCCACGCGGCACGGCTCATGACCCTCGACGCCGCGCGGGCGATGGATGCCGGAGAGGACTATCGCGTCCGGGTCGGACTGGTGAAGTTCTGGGGCGCCCGGATGCTGCACGATGTCATCGATCGCGCCATCCAGGTACACGGCGCGCTCGGCCTCACCGCCGACACTCCGCTGGAGCGGATGTACCGGCAGGCACGGTACGCGCGCGTCTACGACGGGCCCGACGAGGTGCACCGGATGTCCACCGCGCGGCGTCTGCTGCGCGATCCCGGGGCCGCGCCGTGGCTGTGACGACGCCGCCGGCCGCACTCGCCGAGGGGGTTCGGGCCGTCCTCGCCGCCGCCACCGGCACCGAACTCACCGGCGCCGACGTGCGCCGGCTCACCGGCGGCGCCAGCCGCGAGATCTACGCGGTGCGCGCCACCGATCGGGCGGGTCGCGAGACGACCGCCGTGCTGCGCCGGGATCCGCCCGGCCGGGGTGAGATCGATCGGATGCGCGCCGAAGTGGCGTGCCTGCGCGCCGCGGCGGCGGCCGGGGTACCGGTTCCCGAGGTACTCGCCAGTGGCGACACCGCGCCGGGTATCGACGCTCCGTACCTGGTGATGAACACCGTTCCCGGCGAGTCGATCCCGCGGAAGCTACAGCGCGATCCCGGCTTCGCCACCGTCCGGGCGCGTCTCGCCGAGGAGTTCGGTTACGTCCTCGGTCAGGTCCATCGCACACCGGTGACGTCGCTCACCGCGCTCGACGACCGCGACCCGTTGGACGCCATCGAAAAGACCTATCGCGACCTGGCCGAACCCCGGCCCGTGGTGGAGATCGGCCTGCGGTGGCTGCGGGACCACCGGCCGCCCGGCCGAGCGGCCTGTCTCGTGCACGGCGATTTCCGGCTCGGCAACCTGCTGATCGACGCCGACGGCATCCGCGGTGTACTGGACTGGGAACTCGCCCATCTCGGCAACCCCGTCGAGGACCTGGGCTGGCTCTGCGTTCGCGCCTGGCGCTTCGGCGCGGCGGCACCGGTGGGCGGGCTCGGCACGCGCGACCAGCTCCTGGACGGCTATCAGCGTGCCACCGGCGAGCGCCCGACGGCTGCCGAACTGCACTGGTGGGAAGTCTTCGGCACCCTGAAATGGCTGGTGCTGAGCCGTTTCCAGGCCGAACGCCATCTCGGGGGCGCCGAGCATTCGCTCGAACTCGCCGCCCTCGGCCGCCGGGTCTGCGAATCCGAGTACGACCTGCTCGACGTCCTCGGACTCCTGGAGGCCGGCCCCGGTGACCAGGCACGGGAGACCCCGGAGCGCACAGTGCACGACCGTCCGGAGCTCACCGAGATCCTGGACCTGGTGACGGAAACGCTGACCGGCGAAATCGGCCCGGCGCTGCCGGAGGACGCCACCGCGCAACGCTACCTGCTGCGTATCTGTGTCTCCCTGCTGCAGATCGGCGCGCGGGAACTGCGAGCCGGCGCCGAGCCCACGGACCGGGTGCACGATCTGCTGCGCGCCCTGGGCTGCCCGTCCGAAGTGGCCCTGGCCGAACGGCTGCGTTCGGGCGCTCTCGCCGGGCGGGACCGACGGGTGCGCGCCGCGGTGAACGCCGCTGTCGTGGCCAGACTTCGGATTTCGAACCCGCGCCGACTGGGCTGACGCACGCGACATGCTGCCGAACGGCGCCATCCCGGGTGCGTTCGGCAGCGCCTCGCCGGAGCGTCCCTCCCCCGACACTGCACGCCGAAGGATCCGGGCACGGTAGCTATCGTGCCCGGATCCTTCGTCGTTGTCAGCGTGCGGGGCCGCCCCCGATCACCGGCGCCACCCGGCCGGGCGGAGTCCGGCGCGCAGCAGGGCAACAGCGCCTTTCCGGGCACCGGATGAATCCCTGCAGCGGGGCCGGCCGGGCGGTCTGCCCGCCCGACCGGCCCCGTTCCCTCATCTCGCAGGCGAGAACCGCTGGCGTAGTTCTCGTTTGAGGATCTTCCCGGTCACGTTCTTCGGCAGCGCGTCCACGAACTCGACGCGCCGCGGCACCTGGAAACCGGCGAGATGTTCCCGGCAGCCGGCGATGATGTCGGCGGCGGCCACGGTCACTCCGGCCCGCGGCACCACGACCGCGCAGACCACCTCGCCCCAGGTCTCGTCGGGCACGCCGATGGCGGCGGCCTCGGCGACCGCGGAATGCCCGTACAGCGCCTGTTCGACGGTGAGCGAGGCGACGTTCTCCCCACCGCTGATGATGAGATCCTTCTTCCGGTCGACGATGTAGACGAAACCCTCGTCGTCCTGCCGCACCAGGTCCCCGGTGTGGAACCATCCGTCGGTGAACGCGGCCTCGGTCGCCTGCGGATCGTTCCAGTAACCGACCGTCACCTGATCGGCGCGGACGACCATCTCACCGATCTCCCCGACCGCGACGTCGGCGAATTCGTCGTCGACGATCCGGATATCGGCCAGCCGCATCGGTTTACCCGCCGACATCAGCAGCCCGGTCTCACCAGCGGCCGCCCGGCGATGCGCCGCGGCATCCAGATGCAGCACATTGCCGGCGAGTTCGGTCATCCCCATGCCCTGGTAGAAGTCACAGCCGAACCGCTGCAACCCCTCCCGCAGCACCGCCGCCGGAATCGCCGCCGACCCGTAACCGACCGCCTGCAGCGTGGTCAGGGCACTGGTGTCCAGCGCGGGATCCCGGAGCAGGAAGCTGATCATCGTCGGCGCCAGACCGGTCTGGGTGACCTGCCATTCGTCCACCAACCGGAGGAATGTGGCGTTGTCATAGGTCCGGAGGAATCCGACGGTGGCGCCCAGCAGATGGTTGACCAGTGTGACGTATCCGCCGACATGGCACAGCGGGAAGCAGAAGAGGAACACCGTGTCCTCGGGCAGTTCCCACTGCAACGCCGACGAGGTGACCCCGGCGAGCAGGTTGCGATGGCTGAGCATCACGCCCTTCGGGGTGCCGGTCGTCCCACTGGTGTACACCAGCCAGGCGGTATCGTCGACCGCCGGGCGGACCGGCGGCTCCACGGCCTCCGCCTCGCCCACGAATTCCGCCCACGACGTGGCCGTGTCGACGGAACCGCCGAGGGACACCACGGTGTGCACGGTGGGAATCTCCGCCCGTATCCGCGCCACCAGATCGGCGAATTCCGCGGCGACGATCAGCACCCCGGCGCCCGAGTGCCGCAGCAGCGCCGCCACCTGATCCGGATGGGACCGGAAGTTCAGGATGGTCAGCGCCATACCGGCCATCGGCACACCGTAGTAGCAGTCGAAGTACTCCGTGCAGTTGGCGGAGAGGACGGCGACCCGGTCACCCGGCGCGGCCACCCCCAACAGGGCGTTGGCCAGTTTCCGGCTGCGATCGCGCAGCTCCCGGTATCCGATCCGTTGGTCTTCGAACCGCAACGCGATACGGTCCGGATGTTTGCGTGCGCCGTATTCGACGATGTCACCGACCAGCACGGGTCCCGCTCCCTTCGCACCGCGGCGTCGCGATGGTGTTCATACCCGTCCTCATCTGATCGCCAGCGGATTGACCGGTGAGCCGATACCACGGGTGAACGGCAGGGGCGGGCCCGCGTAGAAGAAGTCGTAGCGGCCGTCGGCGGCACACGCCCGCGACAGTTCCTCGAAGTCGAGCATCTCGGCGAGTGTCAGGCCCATATCCCGGATGAGCACCATATGGAGTTCGAACGCGGAGCCCGGATTCTCGCCGGGCATCACCTCGACGGCCCAGTTGTCCGAGCCGACCACTGCCACGTCGCGCTCACGCAGCCAGGTCGCACAGTTCAGGCTCAGCCCCGGCTCCCCCGCCATGAACCCGGCGGCGTCGCGATCGGACAGGAATTTCTTGCGCCAGCCCGTCCGGATCAGCAGGATATCGCCCGCGCCGACCGTCACGCCCTGGGCCGCGGCGACCTCGTCGAGTTCCCCGGGGCCGATCGCGGTGCCGGCCTCGAGCCAGTCCACGCCGCGCGCCGTCGCGATATCGAGCAGGACGCCGCGCCCGGCAATACCGCCCGCCTGGGTGTGGATACCGCATCTACCGGCGCCCTTGACCGAGACGCCGTCCCCGGCGAAGCCGTTGTAGAGCTGGTCGTCGTAGTGCACATGGGCGAGCGAGTCGTATTGCGAGCCCGCTTGCAGCGGCATGAAGACGTAATCGTCGGCCCATTTGAATCCGCCGGGAAGCACCTGCTCCTGACCGTTCTCGGACATGAGCCGGATGGGATTGATACGCAGGCCACCGGGTTGCGGGCCGTCACCGTCCAGGGGGATCCCCAGCGGGAAGACCTCGCCGGTCCGGATCAGGCCGGCCGCGGCGGCGACCCGCTCCGGCGTGATGAGATTCGTGGTCCCCCGCTCGTCGTCGCTCCCCCAGCGACCCCAGTTGCTCACTTCTCGCCCGAGCGCGCGCATATCGGGAACTGCAGGCACCGATGCCTCCTGACTCACTGATACTGACGTGACAGTCATGTCAACTTCCGTGGCAAGTGTGATGGCTGACACGCCGCCTGTCAAGGGTCCGTCAGCGCCCGGCCGAGCACCGGACACCGCAGGTCCCGGCGGTACCACCCCGCACAGCACGACCGCCGGGAGGCTGCGTGGTCACCTCCCGGCGGTCGCCTGGTCATGCGGCATCGCGAACCCGGGGACCGGCCACCGGCCCCGGCGCGCTTACCCGGCGATACCCGGCCGGATCGCGCGCAGCCCGCCTACCAGCCCCCGATGTGCACGATCCGGTCGAGATCCGTCCGCGCGGCCGGCCTGAAATCGGTCCCCTTCGTATAGGCGACGGGGAGCAGCGCCCCTTGGGACACCGTGTCGTACGGAATCCCCAGGACTTCGGCGGCCTCGCGCTCGTAGCTCAGATGCAGCGTGGTCCACGCCGTACCGAGCCCACGGGACCGCGCGGCCAGACAGAAGCTCCACACCGCCGGGAACAGTGACGACCAGTGCGAGGCGCTCTGCGCGCCCGAGGCCCCGTCCACGCGCCCCTCGATGCACGGCACGAGCAGGGTCGGCACCTCGCCCATCCGCTCGGCCAGGTATGTCGCCGAACTCGCGATACGCTGCCGGGCCGCGTCTTCCGGGGAGCCCGCACCGGGCTGGTTCCCGGGGAAGTACTTCGACGCCGCGTACCGCTCGAAGGATTTCCGGTACAGCTCCCCCAGTGCGCGCTTGCGCTCGGTATCGGTCACCACGACCCAGTGCCAGCCCTGCCGGTTGGAGCCGCTGGGCGCCTGGACCGCCAGTTCGATACACTCTCGCACGACCTCGAGCGGGACCTCGCGCTCGAGGTCGAGACGTTTGCGCACCGCCCGGGTGGTGGACAGTAGTTCATCGGTCGTCAGGTCCAGCTCTATCGGCACATTCACCCTTTCGATCGGACCGGATACAGCACCCGGCTCGTATATTCGGTTCCACCCGAGGCTAAACGAGCCGTCCATCCGGTGAGTCGCGCCCGGACCGCCCGGAGCCGGTGTCCGATTTGCGATAGTTGATTACCGCAAGCAACTGATCTATTTTTAGTTAGCGTAGTGAACTAATCATCATTTGGAGTCACCGTGCCAGTCTCAGCGGACACCACCCAGAACCTCCTCGGTGAGATGTTCCTCATCGGCCGTGCCCTCCGGAGCACGCTGGCCCATTCCGACGCGGGCCGGCTGCTCCCCGGCGGGCTCGGTGTCCTGTCCACCCTCGAGACGGCGGGCCCCTGCCGGCAGGTGGGCCTCGCGGCCGACCTCCGCATCACCCCGTCGGCGATGAGCCGGCACATCACCGAACTGGCCGCCGCCGGATACATCAGCCGCGAGGCCGATCCCAGCGACGGCCGCGCCAGCCTGGTCCGGCTGACCCCGGACGGCCAGGATCTGCTGCACCGCGTCCGGGCGTTGCACACCCGGCATCTCCAGGAAACCCTCGGCGATTGGACCGAGGACGACGTGGAACAGGCCTATCAGGTGATGCGCCGCCTCCGGAATTCCCTCAACTCCCGGGACCGCTGTGGCACGGCGGACGAGAACCCGCAGGTTTCGAAAGAGAGAGCCGATGTCTGATACCGAGGCGCCAGCCTCTCGCGATCCACTCGCCATGAGCCATCGCGAAATCCTCGAAGCGATGACCGGTCTGCTGGCGGCGCTGTTCACCGCGCTGCTCAGCACGACCATCGTCGCCAACGCGCTGCCGACCATCATCGGCGATCTGCAGGCTTCGCAGACCGCCTATGCCTGGGTCATCACCACAGCTCTGCTCACCAACGCGGCCTCGACGCCGATCTGGGGCAAGCTGGCCGATCTGTTCAACAAGAAGACGCTGGTGCAGCTGGGCATCATCATCTTCGTGGTCGGCTCGGTGATCGCCGGTTTCGCCCACAATGTCGGATTGCTCCTGGCCGCTCGCGCCCTGCAGGGCGTCGGCATGGGCGGGCTGACCGCGCTGGTCGTCGCGATCATCGGCAGTATCATTCCGCCGCGCGAACGCGGGCGGTACTCCGGCTACATGGGCGCGGTCATGGCGGTCTCCATGACCGGCGGACCGATCCTGGGCGGCGTCATCGTGGACAGCCCGCTCGGCTGGCGCTGGTGCTTCTTCATCTGCATCCCGCTCGCCGTGATCGCACTGCTGCTCCTGCAGCGCACACTGCGGCTGCCGACGAAACGCAAAGAGGGCGTCAGCATCGATTGGCTCGGCGCCACCCTGCTCACCGCCGGCGTTTCGGTCCTGCTGATCTGGGTCTCGTTCGCCGGTAAGGCCGGGTACTACGAGTGGTGGTCCACCGAGTCGGCGCTCTACGTGGGCGGCGGTGTGCTGCTGCTGGCCTTGACGGTGCTGGTCGAAGCGCGGGTGAAGGATCCGGTCATCCCGCTGAAGATCGTCACCGAACGCACCACCGCGCTGGCCATCCTCGCCTCCGTCGCCGTGGGTGTCGGCATGTTCGGCGCCACCACCTTCCTCGGGCAGTACCTGCAGACCGCCCGGGGCTACTCCCCCACCGCCGCGGGTCTGCTGTCCTCGCCGATGGTGGCCGGTATGCTCGTCGCCTCGGTGGTCTCCGGTCAGCTCATCACCCGGTTCGGCAAGTGGAAACCCTTCGTCGTCGGCGGCGCGGCCCTGCTGGTGATCGGGTTCGCCCTGCTGTCCAGCGTCGACCACGCCACGAACATCTGGCTGATCGGCGGCTTCATCACCGTGACCGGCGCGGGCGTCGGCATGATGATGCAGAACCTGGTGCTGGCGGTCCAGAACACCGTGAGCGTGCAGAACATCGGCGCCGCGTCCAGCAGTGTCGCGTTCTTCCGCACCTTCGGCGGCGCCATCGGCGTCTCGGTCCTGGGTTCGGTGCTCGCGACCCGGGTGAGCGAACTGTCCACCGCGCGTTTCGCCGAACTGGGCATCCACACCACGTCGTCGGGCAGCGGCAATCTCGACCTGAAGGCGCTCCCCGCCCCCATCGCTGAGATCGTGCGCTTCTCCTACGGTGACGCCACCGGCCGGATCTTCCTGATCGCCGCGGTGACCTGCGTGGTCGCCCTCATCGCCGCGGCGCTGCTGCCGAACCGCCCGCTACGGCGCACGATCGATATCGAGCCGACCGCCGATCCCGCCGCCACCGATATGGGGACCGAGGACCGGGTGCCCGACGATCTGGCCGACCTCGACCGCACTCCCGCGGCGGCCGACCCCGTGGGCCGGCACCACGCCCCGGCGGCCGAGGAGGCCGGCGACCCGCGCACCGAACCGGCACCCGTACCGGTCGGCGCGTTGACCGCGCAGGCGCCGGCCGAGCAGAACGGGCACGGCGTGTACGGCCCGGCCGCGACCGCACAGGCGTCGCTGCCGACCACCGGTACTCCGGGACCGGCGACGAGAGCGGCTCCTTCCACGGGCACATCACCCGCGAGGACGGACGCCCGGTGCCCGGTGCGGCGCTCACTCTGATCGACCAGCGCGGGCACCAGGTCGCGCGGGCGAGCGGGTCCGGCGACGGCGGCTACACCGTCAACGCTCCCGGGCCGGGTAGTTATGTACTGATCGTCTCGGCGCCCGGACACCGGCCGACCGCGGTCAATGTCGCACACGCCACGCACCCGCAGCGCATGGACCTGACCCTGTCCGGACTCGGCGAGTTGTCGGGCACGGTCCGTTCGACGCGTGGCGATACGCCGCTGGCCGGCGCGACGGTCACGGTCACCGACCAGTACGGCGAGGTCGTCGCGTCGGCCGCGTCGGGCGAAGACGGTGCCTACCTGTGCCACGGCGTGGTTCCCGGCACCTACACCCTGGTGGCGGTCGCCGAGCACATGCGGCCGTGCGCGACCGCGCTCACCGTGCCCGACAGCGGCCGGCTGCGCCACGATATCGAGCTCGCACCGATGGCTGTGCTGACCGGTTCGGCCCGGGCCGACGGCGGGCGTCCGGTCACCGATATCCAGATCACCGTCCTCGACGCCACCGGCGATGTGGCCGCCACCGCGCGCACCGACGAGCAGGGCCGCTACACCGTGCCGGATCTCCCCGAGGGGCGGTACACGGTCGTGGCCCGCGGCTATCCGCCCGTCACCGGGCAGGTCAGCATCAGCGGCGAAGAGGTCGGCTACGACGTCGAACTCGGGTACGGGGCCGACGAACAGATGTAGTTCCGCTGGAGCGCCGAAGGGCCTGTCGCACTCCGTGCGGCAGGCCCTTCGGCCACGGCGGCCTCTCGATCGTCGCCATATTCGCCGGGGTTCCGGTAGCAACCGCCGAAAAACCAACGGATATGGCGTAGCCGCAGCTGGCCGCCGGTGAGGCCCGGTTCGGCCTGCGGCGGTGGCGGACTACTGGTTGGCTTGGCTCCCAGCGCTCTTGGTTGGTGTGGGAGGTCGGTTTCGTGGCGCGGGCGCCGGAAGTTCTTCGAGGAGGCCCCGACCGGGTTCGTGCAGGCGAAGCGGCGCGGCTATCTCGCCTCCCTGTCAGCGTCGGGTCGCCAGCACACCCTGGCCGCGGCCCTGAAGGAGTACGGGGCGCTGCGGCGCACCATCTACGCCGCGAAGTACCTGGCCGAGCCCGACATATGCAGAAGTTAGGACTTACTGCGTGCGAAAAGAATCGCTTGCTGAGCTTTCGCATCCGGGTCGAGCAACATTTGGGCCTCGACCACGAATCCGGCATCGTGCAGCCAGGATGCCACCCGGTCCGGCTGACGGCGGTGGACATGGACCTTCATCGGGTGACCGCCGTAGCCCTCCGTCTTCAACAGCGACTCGTCGCCGACGTGAAACAGCAGTTGCAACGGTCCGCCGGGACGCAATGCTCGGTGGAAGCGCCCGAATACAGTCGGCACCTCGTCGTCGGGGATGTGGATCAACGATTGCCAGGCGAGCAGGCCGGCCACCGAAGCGACGGGCAGGTTCAGTTCCGTCATCGAGCCCACCTCGAACCGCAGGCCGGGGTGGTCGCGCCGGGCCACGTCGATCATCGCCGGGGAGAGGTCGATACCGAAGGCGTCGACACCGAGCTCATGCAGGTGGGCGGTGACTTCACCGGGGCCGCAGCCGACGTCCGCGACCGGTCCGCCGCCAGCGGTCCGCACGCTGTCGGCGAACAACGCCAGAGCCGCGCGAAGGTACTGGTGTCCGGCGAGGGCGCCGCGCACTTGGTTGGCATAGCTGACCGCGACCGTGTCATAAGAGGTTCGGGTGTCGGCCAACCAGTCATCCGTGGTCATGACCGGCACGATATTCCATGATCGCGCCGCACTCGGCGCTACGTGCCTCCACCCGGCCGGGTGGAGCCACCGGTAGGCAGGACGGCATCGCTCATGGCGCGGGCCCCGAGAGACCTCGGCCGACTCTGTCATCCGGTGGCGTGGGCATCGGTGACTGCGGCGAACGGCGGTACGCGTCTGGCTGTGACCGCGCATCGATAGCGGTGATACCCCGGATAGTGGTCTGTTATCCGGGGTATCGTGAGACTCGACCTGCGGCGGACCCGCTCCACCGGGTACACGAACCGGCCCCGTTATCCGGGGCAAGGACTGACGAGGGGATCCGAGGGCCGCGAAGGTGGTCCGGCTGCGCACCGCCCCGCCGGCGCGCAGCCTGCGCACCGCCGCCGAAGCGTTCCTCGACACCATCGGCTCGGCGAACACCCGCCGCGCCTACGGCATCGCCATCGTCAGACCGTCGACCAGCTCGACGGCCGCCCGGACGGACTCACCGCCGCCAGCCGCGCCCTGGACTCGGTCACCGACACCCCAGGCCGAGAACCTGCGCCGCTACTTCAAACCCTCGCCGCAGGCGATCCGTGAGCTGACCTCGATCCTGGGCCCGGAGCCGAACGCCGACGCTGACCAGCAGCTACGCCATATCCGTTGGTTTCTCGGCGGTTACTACCGGAACCCCGAGTGCCGCGTTCGGTTGCGTCTACGCTGTCCTGCTCGGCCCATGGCTGCTCCGGTTCGGGGCGCAGGACTCACAGGGAGCGCTCGGGTACATGCGGCACCCGCAGCTTGCGGCTGCGACAGTGGCGGTGCTGGCCTTCGTGATCCCCGCCGGCGCTGCGGTGCTGTCGTTTGTTCGGCTGCACTGGGGTTGGCCCTTGGCTACTTGGGTCGCCGAACCCGATGCCAAGCCCAGCGCGTGGGATGTCAGCGCACCGTACTTCGCCGATTGCTTCGTTCGGATCCACACGGCAGACAACAGGTGGGTCGGCGGGTACCTGCCCGACGGTACGGCCTTCGTGTCCACGCATCCTGAGCCGAGGGACATATTCATTCCGGAGCCATGGCAGATGGGAGCGAGGGCGAGTTTCTCGATCCGGTAGAGGGAGCGCTCGGAATGTACGTTCCGCTGACCGGTGGCGAGCGTGTCCAGTGGATCCGGGAGCCATCGGCCCCTGCGCCGCGGCCGGCACAACAACAGCGCGAGTAACCCCAGACGGCGGGGGCGGCTACTTGGGCTTGCCCTCACCGGCGTTGCCGCCCGGTCGGTTCCGGTCCTTCGGGTCGGAGGCCGGGTGCGCGGTTGGTCGGGCCCCGTGTACACCATCCGGGCCGGAGACCTTGCGTGGTATCGCCCCTCTCTCCTCGATCTTCGCCTTCTGTGGTTGCTGTTTCTCTGCCATGTACTCCTCCTCGGCCGGTGGGTCGCCTGTTCCAGTGTCCCAGCCCCCGGGCCGGCTACCGGGAGGACCGTCCTCGATGGGTTCCATAAACGATCGTTGTCGCGAACCTTCGGTGCTGACGGAAACGCCCAGTTGGATGGGTTGCCCAACCCGATCTCGAGAGCATCGTCCGAATGCGGATCGGTCGACGGCGCGTGAAACAGCACGCGTTCGCTGCGCTGGGTTGATAGCATCACCGCACCCGTTCGAGTACCAGTTTTCGGGAGCTCTCGTGTACCCACCACGTCCACCCAGCACGGTGCGTGGGGCGGCGGTGATCATGTTCGCCGCGACGGTCGGCTGCGTGGTCTGCGCGGTCCTTCTCCTATTCGGTGACACCGAAGACGATGACATACCCCGCGGGTTGGCGCAGGTTTTCGGCGTCGTCGCCATCGCCCTGGCGGTCATCTGCGCAGCGATCGCAGTCCTTGTCTGGTCCGGACGAGAGGAGGGTCGAAATGCCGCGACCGGTGCGGCGGCGCTCATCTGCGCGAACGGTGTCGTTGCGATGCTGGATTCGGAGCCGGGATCGATCGGGGTGGGCGTTGCGGCACTGATACTCGCCGCCGCCATCGCCGGCCCGCTCTGGACCCCCTCGGCGCGGGCGTATTACTCCTAGCAGAACGACAGTCCGTCCAGCCGTCCTCACGAGTTTCGGACGGATAGGGTCCCCGTTGCCCGGGCACAGAAGTACAAAACCGTCGTGTACAGACCACCTGGCCGCGTGAGATCGGCGCAAGGCGGCGTTCATCAATCGGTGGCGGTCTCAAAGGGTCAGTGCATCACCGCTGTTCAGGTGTTCAGCGTAGACCTCGGCAGGGCCTTGCGGTATCCGTGGATCCTGCGGGGTCGATGGTTGAGTTCGCAGGCGATGGCATCGAGATCGGTCTGGTCGAATCGGCGCGGTTCAGCGCTCTTCGGTAGGTATTGGCGCAGCAGTCGGTTGGTGTTCTCGTTGGTGCCGCGCTGCCAGGGGCTGCGGGGTTTGCAGAGGTAGATCGGTGTCTGCGTCGCGGCGGTGATCGCTCGGTGGCCGGCGATCTCACGGCCACGGTCCCAGGTCAGGGTCCGCCGCATCGGTGCGGGCAACCCGAGTAGGACCCGGGTCAGGTGCGGTGTGACCTGCTCGGCTTTGATGCCGTCGGGCAGCGCCACCAGAACGGTGAAACGGCTGGTTCGCTCCACCAGCGTGGCGATCGCCGAGGGGCGCGAGCCCATCACCAGATCACCTTCCCAATGACCGGCGACCTGGCGGGTTTCGACCCCGGCCGGCCGCTCGCTGATGGGCACGAGTTCCCGGATCACGCCTCGCCCGTCGGGTTTGCGGGCCCGTTTCGGGTGTCGCATCGGGCGTCCGGTGCGTAACCGCTGGGTCAGGGTGCGGTCGATCGCCTTGCGCCGCGGGTCGAACAGTGCCAGGTAGATCGCTTCGTGCGAGATCCGCATCTTCGAGTCCTCGGGGAAGTGCCGGCGCAGCCACCCGGCGATCTGCTCGGGCGACCACAGAGATTCGAGCTTGTCCTCCACCAGCACTCGCAAGTCTGGATGGGCCGCGAGCTTGGCTGCTTTCGGCCGCCGCGCACGCTGATAGGCCAGCTGGTCAGCGGCCGCGGCCCGGTAAGCGTTTCGGCCGCCGTTGCGGGCGATCTCACGTGAGATCGTCGACGGTGAGCGCCCCAGCGACACCGCGATCATGCGTGCTGAGCAGCCCATAGCCAGACCCCGTGAGATCTCCTCGCGCTCGGCGAGTGTCAAATGCCGGCTCTGCCGAACTCGGGGCCGCTTTCGGACTCCTCCGGTCTGGGCCAGGAACCGTCGCACGTGCTGAAGCGGCATCCCGAGGGACCGCGACATCGAACTGAGCGACTCACCTGCCCGCCACCGTCTCCACAACTCGTCCTGACCAGCAGGTGACAACCCGTATCCCGCACCCAACCCTCCACGCCGACATCATCATCCACGCGGTGATGCAATGACCGATTGAGCCCAAGGTCGTTTTCTTGAACACCCGGGCCGAAACGGGCTCCAGCGCGGGAACGCCCAGGTCGACCGAAATCGGCGACTGTTCAACAAACGTGTCGTAAAGTTCAGCTGTTCAATAACGGAGCAGCACCCTTTTGTGTACGGTTGCGGGGTGACGGACACCAATGCGCTCGAACCGCTTTCCCTCGACGGCAATGCCCTGGACCCGATCGGCGGGGGAGGAGCGCTGATCGGGTACGCCCGCGTTTCGACCCGCGACCAGAATTTGGATCGGCAGACCCGCGCCTTGAAGGCGGCGGGGTGCAAGAAGGTGTTCGCCGACAAGAAGTCCGGTAAGGACGTCGAGCGCGAACAGCTGTCGGCATGCCTGGACTACATGCGCGCCGGCGACACCCTCGTGGTGGCCTCCTTGGATCGGCTCGGCCGCAGCCTGCAGGACCTGATCTCGATCGTGGCCGATCTGCGGCGCCGCGGGATCGGGTTCCGGTCCCTGCATGAAGCACTCGACACCACCACCCCCGGTGGGCGGCTGGTGTTCCATGTCTTCGCTGCCTTGGCCGAATTCATTCGCGAGCTGATCGTCGACGGGACCCACGAAGGCCTCGCCGCGGCCCGGGCCCGCGGGAAGCGCCTCGGCCGACCACCGGCCATGAGCGAGGAACAGGTCCGCCAGGCCCGCGCGCTGCTCACCCGGCCCGATGAGTCGGTGTCCTCGATCGCGCGATTGCTCGGGGTCTCGCGGACCACGCTGTACAAGTACCTACCCGAACTCGTCATCCGCGGCCGGTCGGTACTCGAAGAGATTTCCCAGAGATAGATCGCCGCCTGTCCGCTGACGCTGACGCTGACCACCGTGCCGGACACAAACTTCCAGTCGCCAACCTTCAGAAATACGCAGAAGGCGGTGGGGCAAACCCCTCCGGCCATACAGTGCTGTCGTCGTACGCGATTTCGGTGAGGTTCGCGCCGATCAGACTCGCCCCGGTGAGGTTCGCGCCAAACAGTCTTGCCCCGGTGAGGTTCGCGCTACCCAAACTTGCCCCGGTGAGGTTCGCGCCACCCAAACTTGCCTGGGTGAGGTTCGCGCCACCCAAACTTGCCCCGGTGAGGTTCGCGCCGATCAGAACTGCCTCGGCGAGGTTCGCGTCGTACAGTCTTGCCCCGGCGAGGTTCGCATCGCCCAGACCTGCCTTGGTGAGGTCTGCGCCGACCAGCTCTGCCCCGGTGAGGTTCGCATCGCCCATCCATGCCCCGGCGAGGTTCGCATGGAACAGACTTGCCTCGGTGAGGTTCGCATTGCCCATCCATGCCCTGACGAGGTTCGCATAGCGCAGATTTGCCCCAGTGAGGTCCGCGGCCTCCATCCTCGCCCAGGCGAGGCAGGACGCATGAAGATCGACGCTTGGGGCGGGCGGCGATAGTGCGCTGTACTGCACAATGACGGCCAGGGCGGCATTGATGTCGGCGGGCAATTCCCGGTTGTGAGGTCCGCAAGTACCGGAGGGGGCTTCGGTACGTACGAATGCTTCGAGGAGTCGACGGAGGGGGGACCGGTCGGGTTCGGAGTCCTGAGCGAGGCGTTCGAGCAGGTAGATACCACTGAGGCGGACACTCGTCTTGTCCGAGTCCAGTTGTTCTGCAGCTGATTTGATCTGTTCGGACTGCGCGGTCCGGCGTGTCAGACCGAGTTGTTCGTTGGTTGCAATCAGCGTGCTGTTGGTAAAGTAGAGCGCTCCTACCGCGGCGAGCGCGGCGATCAAGGTGCCAGCGGCGGTCGCTATCGCGGCTACCTTCGCCCACGTCGCGCCTGCCGGATCCCGCGGTCGATCCACTTCCGGTTGCGGTGTCGAAGCAGGTGGGGAGCTTGCGGGTTCTACGTCCGGCGGTGATCCGGACGATGCAGGCGGCGATCCCTCCGGGGCCGGAGTTTCCTCCCTGCCCCTTCTCTCGTCCGGTTCCGGGTGTGGTGCCTCGCTCGGATCTTCGATCGCGTGCTGCTCGTCACCCACCGTCACACCACATATTCTGCGCCAACCACGCAGAGCCGCAACCGATCATGCTGCCGTCAACCCTGCGCCCAGACCATCGACGCGAACGCTATCGGCGGTTACTACCGGAACCCCTTACTGCCCTGAAAGTGATGCCGGCGGTTCCAGCTCCGCCGACTGAGGTTCACGGCTTAAAGATCAGTTCAGAATGAGCTTCCGGAGGCATATGACCGAGCAGGCCAGGCTCAGTAGTGCTTGGTGGATGTCGGCGCGCCGTTCGTAGCGGGT